>JAUQXC010000358.1 GCA_030834825.1 Thermoflexales bacterium | reverse complement strand
CCTTCGAACTGCTGCACCGCTCTGGCATCGGCCGTGGTCGTCAAAATCGCCAGCCGTGGGTCGGCGTCGGTCTCCGTCAGACCAAATTCGGCAACTTCATAACTGACCAACGAGCGGGGAAAGAATTTCAAACGCGAGAGTGTCGTCAGATTCAAAGTGCACATCCTTTTAGGGCTTTTCCCGTTTTGATTTACACCCTGGTGCTCGCTGGATATCCTATCCAGCGGACGCCGGCACCCCCGGCGTACAGAGCAGTGTGTTACCATCCCCTGGGCGTAAAGTCATTAGGAAACCGATCCAGGGCCGCTCAACCGCGCGCGATCTTCAATCGAGATGAACCAGATGATCGAGCGATAGCATCAGATTATAACGCTGCGCCAGTGGAGTCAGGTATTTGTTCAGCACGTCATCGATACTGCGCTGCGCCAGCACTTCGGCCGTCATCGCCTCAAACGCGCGACTCAAATCGTTGATCATTCGCACCCAGATCAACACCGGCCGATAACAGCGGCCAACCCGCAGTGACTGCTTAAAAGTCTCATTCAACCCCGCCGGTTCAAAGCATAACTGCGCTAAGACGGTTTGCCGCGCCGGGATGGCGTTGGCCGCCAGCGCATATTTTAACTGGACCTCGTGACTCGTCAAGAACTTGACCAGCGCCAACGCCGCATGATCCAGCTCGGGATACATCTGCGCCTCGCGCCACACCACCAGGTTCGAGCCGCCAATCCACGGCACGCCCGGCAAGACTGCCGAGCCCAGGTTCTCCATCACTTCTGGGGTGTGGGTTGCGCGCAACAACGGCCGCACCGAAGTACTGGCAATCGTTACCGCCGCCTGGCCCTGCACAAAACGCTGCAGGCATTCATTATAAGTCAACTGGTGATCGTGCGCCGCCAGATAGGAATACAGTTGGAAGAAAGACTTCAGCCCGGCGCGGGCCTGTGGCTGATCGAACTGCGCCTGCTGTTCATCGTCGCTAACAAAGTGACCGCCCGCGCCCCACAACCAGCTGGCCGCAATGTGCACGCGCGCGCGAAACGGTTGACCGGAGGGCAGCACCAATGGTGAAGCAATGCCTGCCGCCTGCAGACGCTGCAACGTATCCAACATCGCTTCCGGCGAAGTGAAAGCGGTCGCTTCCGCGACTCCGGCGCGCCGTAGCAGATCGCGGCGATAAAGTATGCTGTACGAAAAACCGGTGAAGGGAATGCCCCACGCCACTGACTGTTTGGGCAGCACTGCCGTCCGCCAGGTCGGTTCCAAAAATGCGGCAGAGCCGCCCAGCGCGTCGATCTCGCGCGCCACGAAAGGCCGCAATGCATTCATCGACACCAGCGTGCTGGTCCAGATGGAGCCGATCTGCGAGACGTGCGGCCCACCGCCATACAAAGCAAAGTTCAGCAACTTGGGCCAGGCCGATTCCCAGGTCATACGCTCGACGTGCACCGTCACGCGCTGTTGGGCCTGGAACTCCTCCAAGAGAAATTTCTGATCTTCCAAAGGAGAAGGCTGATCCCCATAGATGGTGAACTTGATCTCGGTCATGTGCCGCTCACTTGCCGCCGATCGGGCCTGATGAAAGCCATCAGACCCGATCGGCTTTAGCGCCCCAACCAATCAATGATCGGGGGGATTACCTCTAACGTCTCTCAAAGGCGCCCAGATCCGGCGCTAATCCCAGAAACGGCAGGCCCACATCCACGCCCACATCGATTAGATCGCTCTCATTCGTCAACCGCGCAAAGTCGTTGTATGGCAGAGAGCCGTCGGGCTCGCGCGGCGCTTTAGCGAGATCAACCGCCAGGCTGACAAAGTCGCTGATGTTGGCCGTGACCGTGATGGACCAACTGTTGGCCGCTTGAATCGTATCCGCCGACAAATTGACATTGGCACTCACCCAGTCGAAACCGACGTTGTTCTTCAGAACGTGATGCGTGCCGTCGGTGGGCTGCTCGTAGAACGAGTAGTTGATGGCATTGTCCCACGCCACCGAGTTGTAGATCGTGATGCCGCTCAGGTTGTGATTCTGATCGAAGCCCTTGGTGCCCGATCCGGAACCATACTTGTGGTCGAAGGCCAGACAATTCTTTAAGACGTGGGGGGCGTTATTGTTGTTGCCGCCCACCTTGAAGCCATTGCCATTGCCCCCCCACGGACCGGTGTGTCCAAAGACCGTCCGATCGCCGTTGTGCCACGTCCACGAATTCTCGATCAGCACCGGGTAGTCCGTCAGGAACAGGTCCCAGCCGTCGTCGGCGTTCTCCCACGCCCGGCTGCCCTTGAAGACGTTACCCGGTCCCGGATGCAGCTTGGCCGCAAAGCCGTCGGCATTAGAGCCGTTGGTGGCCGCATCATAGTTAAGATACGAGTCACAGTTGATCACCTGATTGTAAGCGGCTAACAAGCCGCCGGGATTGACCGATTCGGTCGCCAGGCCGATCTGCAGGCCGGTATCCTGGTTGTGATGCAGCACACAGTTCTCGACGATGTTATAACTGCCCTCGATCTTGATGGCGTTGTCCTGGGCGTGGTGAATCTCCAGGCCCTTGAGATGCCAGAAGTTTCCCATGATGGTAAAGCCGCGCGCGCCAAACGGCGAGCCGGAGAAGTCCAGCACCGGCTTCTCACTTTCATAAGCCCAGATCTTATACAGATTGACATCGTTGGCGCTCTTGGTCAAGGTGATGGTATCGCTATAGAAGTAAGTGCCGCCGCGCATATAAATGGTTTGACCGGGCGTCGTCTGCGCCAGCGCCCGGGTCAGTGACTTGAACGGCTGCGTGATAGTGCCGGGATTAGTATCAAGCCCGCCTGGCGCGACGTACACTGGCGCAACCGTTACCGGCGCGATGTAATTGCGGATGATCGGCAAGTACGTTTTGTACTGTGTAAAGGTCGCCGTAACGTTCTTGGCCGCATCCAGCAGGATGATACACGGACCAACGCCGCTGCACGCACCACTCCAGCCAGTGAACTGTGTAGCCGGGTTGGGCGTGGCCGTCAGGGTAACGACACCGCCGAAGTTGACCGTGCAAGTCACTCCGCAATCCAGGCCTGCCGGATCGCTCGTAATGGTGCCCTGCCCATTACCCGCTTTAGCCACTGTCAGAGGATAGGTAAAGTACGTGAACGTTGCGGTCACAGACTGGACTGCAGCCATCATCACCACACACGCTCCTGTGCCACTGCACCCTGCACCACTCCAGCCCATGAACGTAGAGTAGTTGGTCGCCGTCGCCGTGAGTGTCACGATCGTGTTTTGAGTGAAACCGGCAGCACAGGTCGCGCCGCAAGCGATGCCGGCCGGCACGCTTGTCACCACACCGGTGCCACTGCCATCCTGGTTAACCACCAGCATCGGCTCGCTGGCCGAAGAGAATACGGCTGTCACGGTTTTATCGGAATCCATGGTGACGCTGCATGGACCGCTGCCACGACAACCCCCGCCCAGCCAACCGGCAAAGGTCGAACCGGGATCGGGTGTGGCAATGAGCGTGACCACCGCGCCACCATTCAAGCCCATGACACAATTGAGATCGCAATCCAGCCCGATCGGTGTGCTGCTCACCGTGCCTGTCCCCGTGCCTGCACGGTTGACCTTGAGGAGGTAGATGGGAGCCAACGAGTTGACGGCTACATCGTCAAACTCAGCGCTGCCATTCAAAGTCCCCAGGCCGATGCCGCCCGCCAGGTAAGGGGCTGTCGCCAGAGTATCCGTCGCGGTGATCACGGGAATACCATTGAGGTAGCCGCGCAGTGTGGTGCCGACGGCTTCAAGGTTGACGGTGTACCATGTTCCAGCAGTAATACCGGCGCTGACACTCCTCAGGGTGGTGGACGAATTATTCACCATCTTCTTGAGCTCGATCTTGCCATTATCCATGCGCAAGGTCATGAAGTAATTGTTGCGGGCATCCTGCACCCGCACCATCACCATGGCATACTGACCACCCGTTGGTTTGACCCTGGCTTGAACGGCATAATCCGTCCAGCCAGTTGTCTGCGTGTTAGAGATGATACTGCGCGAGAAGTCAATACCGATGGTCTGGCTGAGACTGTAGACTTGCGTTCCATCAGCCACCACCGTCCACGCGCCCGCTTGAGCCGACCACTGCCCTGCACCACTTTCGAAATCATCCAGGAATAAAACGGCAGAGGTATCGATGAACACCGCTTGGACACTCTGCGCGACATCCATGGTTAGGACGCACGACCCCGTACCGGAACACGCGCCGCACCAGCCCGCAAACATCGTATTGGGACCGGGCGTGGCGGTCAATGTGACGACCGTGTTTTGTGCAAAGCCGGACGTGCAGGTGGCGCCGCAATCGATGCCCGCCGGCGCACTGGCAACTGTGCCCGTGCCGCTGCTACCTTTATAAACAACGAGCAGCGGGTTGCTATTCGAAGAGAAGATCGCCGTCACCGATTTGGCAGCATCCATCGTCACCGCACAGGGACGCGTTCCCAAACAGCCCGCGCCTTGCCAACCCGCAAAGGTCGATCCGCCTGTCGCCGTCGCAGTCAATGTGACAACCGTGCCATGATCAAAGAGAGCCGAGCAGCTGGCGCCACACTCGATACCCGCCGGAAAGCTGGTGACCGATCCTGTGCCATTGCCGGTAGTGGTCACGCTCAAAGGATAAGTGAGCAGGCTCAGCGTCGCCGTGACCGTTTTGGCAGCATTCATCGTCACCACGCAGATACCCGTGCCGCTGCAGCCTTCGCCGCTCCAACTATCAAAGATCGATCCAGTATTGGCGATGGCCGTCAACGTCACAACCGTGCCGTAATTGAAGATCGCCGTACAAATTGAGGAGGTGCAGTTGTTGAGGCCCGCCGGTGTGCTGTTGATCGCGCCAACACCGTTGCCCACCCGGTTCGCCGTCAAGGTGTACGTGATCAGATCGAAAGTGGCTGTGACGCTCGTCGCCGCCTCCATCGTGATGGCGCACGTCCCCGCGCCGCCGCAACCGGAACCCGACCAGCCGGTGAACGTCGAACCGGTGCCCGGTGTCGCCGTGAGCGTCACCACTGTGCCCGCATTGTAGTTGGCTGAGCAGGTTGCGCCACAGGCAATACCGGCCGGATTGCTTGTCACCGTGCCTGCACCATTACCTGCCTTAGCGACATCCAGCGCGAAGATCTGCAGCGTGAAACTCGCCGTCACATTCTTCGCTGCATCCAATGTGACCACACACGCACCTGTGCTGCTGCAGCCCTCACCACTCCAGCCTGTGAAGAGCGAATCACTCTCCGCCACCGCGGTCAGTGTGACCACCGTGCCGGGAGCAAAGCTCGCCAGGCAAGTGCTGCCGCAATTGATGCCTGCTGGTTCGCTTGTGACCAGGCCGTGACCATTATCACCCTGGTTGACGACCAGCAGCGGCTGGGTGTCCAACGAGAACACGGCGGTCACCGCTTGCGCCGCATCCATTGTCACAACACAGGAACCGGTGCCCACGCACGCGCCCAGCCAACCGGCGAAACTTGATCCAGTATCGGCTGTAGCAGTCAGCGTGACGACATTGTTCGCATCAAAGGCCGCTTCGCAAGTTGCGCCGCAGCTAATGCCCGCCGGATCGCTGCTGATCGATCCGGTGCCATTACCCGTGCTGCTCACGGTCAGGGTGTAGGTGCGTAGATCGGTGATGAGGACATCATCGAACAGGGCCGTGCCCGTCGCCGTTGCCAGTCCAACCGTGCCGGTGTAGAACGCCTCCACCGTGTTGGTGTCAACCGCGGTGGCGACCAGATTTCCATCAATGTAAGCCCGCAAAACATTGCCCTGTAATTCAAAGGCTGCGGTATACCAGGTCCCCACCGCGATGCTGGCGTTGGTGGATGTGAGGGTGCGCCCGCTGGAGGAGTTGTTGAAATAGCGTCTGATCTCCACCCGGCCATTGTCGCCGCGTAGAGTCATGAAGTAGTAGTTCCGGGCATCTTTGTAACGCGCCATGAGCATGGCGTAATAGCCGCCCGTGCCGGTAATGACTTTGATACGTGATTCAATCCGGTAATCCGTCCACGAAGTCGATCCCGACACAGTCGTCTCCGTGATGATGGCACGCGCCGTGCTGGGCGAGCCGCCGTAAACAACGCTGTAAGCAGAGCCTTCAGATGTAGAAGTGATCGACCAATTGCCCGCCTGCACCGTCCACAGCCCCGCGCCGCTTTCGAAATCATCGCTCACCAGCGGTAGCTGCACGGCCAGCGCCGGCACGAATACAAACAACAACGCGATCATTGAACAAGCGATCAAACACACCGAGCCGATGCGAAAAGCCAAACGGTTCATGACAGGTTCCTTTCGTGTGGGTGAAGCCCCGCTGTTTAACGAGCCAACCAGCCGCCATCGACAGGCACGATCGCGCCGTGCAGATAACTGGCGGCGGGCGACGCCAGGAACACCACTGCGCCCTTGAGATCATCCGGTGTCCCCCAACGGCCCGCCGGGACCCGATCGAGAATGGCCGAGGAGCGATCCGGGTCGGCCCGCAGCGCCGCTGTGTTATCCGTCGCCATATAACCGGGCGCCAACGCATTGACGTTGATGCCGTGCCGCGACCATTCATTCGCCAAGGCGCGCGTCACACCGGCCACCGCGCTCTTGGAGGCCGTGTACGATGGCACGATAATGCCACCCTGATACGACAGCATGGAGGCGATGTTGACGATCTTGCCGCCACCATTGCTGATCATCACGCGCGCTGCAGCTTGCGAGAGAAAGAACACCACTTTCAAATTGATCTGGAGGACCTCGTCCCAGTCGGTCTCGCTGAAGTCCAGGGCAGGCGCGCGGCGGATGATGCCGGCGTTGTTCACCAGGATATCGAGGTGGCCCAGTTCGTTGACGCTCTGGGCTACCACTTGCTGCAAATCGGTGACCGAGGCACACAACAGATCGCACGTGATCGATTTGAAGCGCCGCCCGAGGGCCATGACAGCCTGCCCGGTTTGCTCGCTTTCACGTCGATCGAGCGCCACGATATCCGCTCCGGCCTCGGCCAACCCGATCGCCATGGCCTGCCCCAGGCCCTGACCCGCACCCGTCACTAAGGCCACCCGCCCATCCAGTCGAAATAGATCGAGAATCATCGCGCTGCCTCCATTCGGGCAGAGAACTGCCCGATCCCGGAAACCTTAAAGCAGTTTCCAAGTTGATTTACGACATCACCGCGCATCGTCATTCCCGCGTGCTGTCAGCGGGAATCCAGAGAGCCCTGTCAGCGTCGAGCGTCAACGGTGAACCTGGATGCCCGATAGAAGCACTCGGGCATGACGGACTCGTAAACCAAACTGGAATTCGCTCTAGTGTCCCAATTCCTTCAACATCGCCACCGTGCGGCTGACCCAGCCCAAGGTGGCATCGTCCACCGTCGCCTGCACACGTTGATTGCCTGCCAGGAACCACAGATAGTAGGTGGTGTAGCCCGGTGCGCTGACTACAGTGTGATAACCGCGTGGCAGCATATGCAGACTGTTGTCCCGCACGGTGAAGTTCTCTTCATCGCCTTCTTCGTTGTAGTAATGGCAAATGCCAAAGCCGTCGCCGGGATTGACCTTGAAGTAGTACATCTCTTCGTGATAGGCCTCGCGCGGCAAATCATCCACTTGATGTTTGTGCGGCGGATAAGTGCTCCAGTTGCCGCTGGGTGTGAAGGTCTCGCCGACGATCAGACGGCGCGCGGGCAGTTCCGGTTGGGCCGCCAGCGTCAAAATCTGCTGATAGTGGCGCTTGAAGTTGGCCGCCCCCCACACCCCGGTCGCCACTTGCGCCGGCGCGATCACGTAAGGCTTGATGGCGGCATCGCTGGGCGCACTGGGCAAGGCAATCTCCACCGCGCCCTCGGCCTGAATGCTGAACTTCGCGCCCGCCGGAATGTAGACGGAATGCGGCTTCCCGGAAAACACGTTGGGCCGCCCCCCCACTTTCTCAAAGCGCTGGCCGTCAATTTCAAACGTGGCCTGGCCGCCCAGGATCACGGCCAGGATTTCGCGGTCCGGTGTTTCGGCTTCGTAGGTCGCGCCTGCTGCGAGTTTAAGCAGACCGAAGTCGAGCAGTTTGCACGGGTTATAAGGTGGCACATTCACACCAGGATTAGCCGTCAACAGCGCGTGGTATTTCATCTCTCAGCCTCCTTTAGATAATTTTCATTGCACCAGCATCTATCAAAAACAACTCCTGATTCACAAGGGCGATTCCCGTTTTGATTCACGCCATGCTCCTACTGGAGAGCCATATCCAGCGGACACTTGCACCCACTGCGTGCAGTGCGGTGTGTGACCATCCGCTCTAAGCGTGCTCCTCCGTGTTCTTTGTGGATCGATTTTATTTCTTCGCCAGCCACAACAGATGGATGGGATTGCCATCGGGATCAGTCACATCCAGATAAGCCGCTTTGAGTTCGGGTTTCACGATCGGCTCTTGAAGGCCGATGCCTTGCGCTTGCAACGCTGCCACTGCCTCCTCGAAGTTCGAGACGCGGATCGCGACATGCAAGCGCGTGTCCTCCGGCGCTTTCATCACTTCTAAACGGCCCGCGCCCGCCCCGGACAACATGAAGGAACTATTGCCCTCTTTGCGGGCAAAGCCGAACGTCCTGGCGTACCACGCGCTGATCTCATCGGCGCTGGCCTGATGCGCATACAAGCCGGGATGCTCCACGCCCAGAAACGTCGGCACGCCACGCGCCCTTTGAATCCAGCCCAGGCACTGCGCTACTTTCGCTGCAATACAATCGAAGTCGCGCGCTTTGACGGCCTCGGCGGTGATCAGCTTGCTGCCCAGGCCCACCGCCGCCGCGCCCGCTTTGATCCATTCCCCGATACTGGCTTCCGTCGCATCCACACCCCCGGTCGGCAGCAGGCGATGCCACGGACAGGGCGCTAACACCGCCTTGATAAAGCCGGGACCTAAAGTATCGCCGGGAAAGACTTTGCAAATTTCTGCGCCGTATTCTTCGGCGGTGGCGATCTCGGTCTCCGTCGCGGTGCCCGGGATGTAGAGCACCTTGCGCCGATTACACAACCTGACGACTTCGGGATTGAAGCTCGGCCCCACAATAAAGTTCGCGCCACTGGCTAAATACAACGCCGCCGTCGGTGCATCCATGATCGAACCGATGCCCAGCACGATCGCCGGCTCGGCTTGGGCGAAGTGCTTTACCAGCTCGGTGAACACCGGATAAGCCAGCTCACCCCGGTTGGTGAACTCGATGGCCCGCGCGCCGCCGCGCGCGCAGGCCGCAATGATTTCAATCGCAGTGTCGACATCGCCGTTGTAGAATAGCGGAATCAGGCCGATGTCCAACAAAGTATGGGTGACTTCCAAACGCATAAAACGCGCCATGTTCATTCCTTTTCGATTTCAAGAAACCGGGTTTCTACGTTCGACATTCAACTGCGCCATGAGATGAAGAAACCCGGTTTCTATTTCAGACTTCCGCCACTACCGGATTGATCAGTTCACCGATCTTCTCAATCCGAATTGCAACCGTATCACCCGGCTTCATAAAGATCGGCACGCCCGGCTCGCCGTTGAGCTTGGCCGGCGTCCCGGTCGAGATCACATCGCCCGGCTCCAACGTCAGCACCTCGCTCAAATAAGCGATCAACCGCGGGATGGAAAAGATCATGTGCCGGGTGTTGGTGTGCTGCCGTTCCAGACCGTTCAACTTCAGCGTCAATTCCAACTCGTGCGGATTCGGTATCTCGTCGGTGGTAACCAGCGCCGGGCCGAACGGGCCAAACGTATCGAACGACTTGCTGATCATCCACTGGCTGGTGCGCTTCTGATAATCACGCGCGCTCACATCATTGAAGATGCTGTACCCGGCCACGCACTCCAACGCGCGATCAAGCGAGACGTGCCGCGCCCGACGACCGATGATGACGGCCAGTTCCGCTTCGTAGTCCACTTGCTCACTGACCCCCGGCAACACGATCGGCTCGCCTGTCCCGATGATGGTGTTCACCGTCTTGCAGAAGAACGTCGGAAATTCCGGCGGTTCCGTGCGCCCGAGTCCCATGTGATCGAAGTAGTTGTGCCCCAGACAGATGATCTTGCCGGGTCGCAGCACCGGTGCGAGCAAGCGCACCTCTGCTTCTGGTCGCAATGCATGATCGGGCGCGGCGCTTACCGCTTGTTGAGCCAAGCGCAGCGCGGGTCCGCCCGCGTTCAGAAACGCGATCAGCTCTTCAGGCAGATCGGGTTGTGCTGCATGCAGATCGATCACGTAGCGGCGATTGTCACGCACCACCCGCGCGCCCAAGCGAGATTGACCTTGATTCCAAAACGTGACGAGCTGCATAGCGTCCTAAAAGGATGAGGGATGAGAGATGAAGGATGAAGAAAAACCGGCTTTCATCCTTCCGCCTTCATCCTTCATATTCATCGCGACACACGCCCCGACGCATCACCCGCCATCAGCTGCTCCACTTCGGCCACGCTCACGGCGTTGAAATCGCCCAGGATGCTGTGCTTCAAGCACGAAGCGGCTACGGCAAAGCGTAGCGCCTTGCCCGGATCATCTGTGAACTTGCGCAGACCGTAGATCAACCCACCCATGAACGAATCACCGCCGCCGACCCGATCGACAATCGGCACGATGTCGTACGTGGGCGCCGTGAAGAACTGCCCTTTGTCCCACAACACGCCCGACCAGGTATTGTGGCTGGCTGACAGCGATCCACGCAGCGTGATGGCCACGGTGCGCAGCAGCGGGAAACGTTTCACCAGTTCCTCGCACACAAAACGATAATGCGCCGCATCCACTTTGCCGGCTGTCACGTCCGACTCCGGCGCTTTGAGGCCGAAGACCTTTTCCGCGTCCTCTTCATTGCCGATGGCGACATCGCATTGCGCCACGAGATCGCTCATGACTTCACCGGCGGACTTACCCCACTTCCACAACTTGGCGCGATAGTTCAGGTCGCACGAAACGGTCAGCCCCTTTTGTTTCGCGATCTGAATCGCTTCGTGGCAGGCTTCGGCTGCACCCTGCGATACAGCGGGCGTGATACCTGTCCAATGGAACCAGTCCGCACCGTCAAAGGCCGCATTCCAATCCACCGTGCCCGGCTGGATCGTGGCAAAGCTGGAATTGGCCCGGTCGTAGATGACTTTGCTGGCCCGCTGCGCCGCGCCCGTTTCCAGGAAGTAGATGCCCAACCGATCGCCGCCGCGCACAATGTGATCGGTGTGGACACCGACAGCGCGCAGCGCACCCAGGCAGGCCTCGCCGAGATCGTTCCGGGGTAGGCGCGTCACGAATTCGGCGGCTTCACCATAGTTTGTCAGGGACACGGCCACGTTCGCTTCGCCGCCCCCGTACAGTACGTCAAATGATCGGGCTTGCGTAAAGCGTTGAAAGCCCGGCGGTGCGAGCCGCAGCATGATTTCTCCAAAAGTCACAACTTTCATCAAGTCCTCCAACTATCAAGGTGGGGCAAGTGCG
>JAUQXC010000357.1 GCA_030834825.1 Thermoflexales bacterium | reverse complement strand
CAGATTTCCAACATCGGCGCCAATGTGATCACCGTGTATTCCGGCTCGCGCAACAGCTTCACCCCCTCCGGGGCAGGCGGTGGAGCCACTGCGCCCTTGACCTACGAAGAAGCGCAGCAGCTGAAGGGCTTGACGGGCGTCGTAGCGGTATCGCCGCAAGTGCAGTCGCGCCAAACGCTCAAGTATCAAAGTTCGCAAACCTCGGTGCAAGTAGTGGGTGTCGAACCCGACTATGCCACGGTGCACCCGGATCAACTGGACCACGGACGGTTCATTTCGGCCAGTGATGTCAGCAGCAAATCTCGTATCGCGGTGGTCGGTTCCCAGGTAGTGACCGATCTCTTCGGCGGCCTCGACCCGGTCGGCAAGTCCATCAAGATCAACGGCATCCTGTTTCAAGTGGTCGGCGTGATGAAGGAACAGGGATCGGGCGGCTTTGGCTTCAGCCGCGACACGACGACGTACGTGCCGATTACGACGGCCATGGCCCGCCTCTCCAACACGCGCATCGGCAATCAGAAGTCCGTCTCGACGATTGAAGTGTCGGCGGCCAATTCAGACAGCATCGATACGGCCATGACCGCCCTCAAGACCAAACTGCGCACCCTGCACAAGATCGGCCTCGGCGAAACCGACGACTTCACCGTGCAATCGCAATCCGATATTCTCTCGACAGCGACGAGCGTGGCCGGCACGTTGACGGTCTTCCTGGGCGCCATCGCCGGCATCTCGCTGGTCGTCGGCGGCATCGGCGTGATGAACATCATGCTGGTGTCCGTCACCGAGCGCACACGCGAGATCGGCTTGCGCAAAGCAGTCGGCGCACGCCGCAGCGACATCCTCTATCAGTTCTTGACCGAAACGCTGGTGATGTCCATTCTGGGCGGCCTGATCGGCATTGCCATCGGCGCGGCGATCTCGGCGCTGGTGAATGCTTCGGGCGTGATGACCACCGTCGTGTCAGTGGAATCGATCGTGCTGGCCTTTGGCTTCTCGGCGGCGATCGGCATTTTCTTCGGGCTGTATCCGGCCAATCGGGCGGCAGGCCTCAAACCGATTGAGGCGCTGCGCTACGAATAAATCTCACTCCCGCCCGCTCTTCACGACGGTAAAGCGTGTCGTGAGGAGCGGGCGCTAGAGAATCAGATCATTTGCCGAACGGCCCATTCGCGCTTAAAATATCGGCCTTCGCTTTTCAGGAGGCGCGAACATGGCAGACGCGAAATGGTTCGGCATTGACTTTGGCACCACCAACTCCGCGATAGCTTTCTACGATGGCCGTGAGCTCCAGCGGCCGACGGTCGATCCGGGCAGCGCCAATCCCTTGGTGCTGCCTTCGCTGTTGTACATCGATCGGCAACAACAGCCCGTGGCCGGCACCGCCGCCGCGCAACGTTATTTACAGAATGAAACCGGCCGCCGCGCGGCATGGGAAAAACGCCGCGTCGGCGAGATCGAGGTGGTGACATCGAGTTTCAGCTACGTGCAGACCGTGCATGCGCTGGTGGACACGGGCGCGCAGGGCCGCTTGTTGCAGTACATCAAGACCGCGTTGCGCGATTCCGGTTACGACGGCACGCAAGTCTTCGATCGCTTCTACACCATTGATGAGTTGATCGCGCTGATTCTGCGGCCGCTTAAAGCCAGCGCTGAACAACAATTGAACCGGGAATGTCAGAACGTCGTCATGGGGCGGCCGGTGAAGTTCTCGGCCGACCCGGCGGTGTCAGAGCGCGCGCAAGAAATTCTTTATAAGGCGGCGCGCCTGGCGGGCTTCGCCGATATTCGGTTTGAAATGGAACCGATCGGTGCGCTGTACTTCTATCACCGCACCAGCCCGCAGCGCGAACTCGCCTTGATCTTCGACTTCGGCGGCGGCACGCTCGATCTGACCCTGGCCGAAGTCGGTGGCCCGACACCCCCCAACATCATCGCGACGCTGGGCGTTTTGGTGGGCGGCGACGATCTCGACAGACGCCTGATGCAGTATCTGCTCAAATATTTTGGCGGGATGCCACCGGCCGGACGCCGCGCCAGCCTGACGCGCGCGTTGCCACCCGACGTGCTGGATCTCCTCGAAAACTGGCAGACCATGCCGCTGTTGTCCCGACCGCATTTTCTGAAGATACTGAACGAGTATCGCGCCGATAACCCCACCGCCATCGACGCGCTGCTCACGCTGGTCACACGCAACCTGGGCTTTCAACTCTTTCGCGAGATCGAGCAGACCAAAATCCATTTGTCCGACGCGCCCCTCACCGAACTCAAATTCAATTACGCCGACATCCATATCCGTGAGACCCTCACACGTTACAAATTCGAAGATTTGATCGCGCCTGAGGTCGAAGCCGTCGATAGCGGCGTGCGACAAATCCTGCACGAGGCCGCGATCGATCCCGATCGGGTGGACGTGGTCCTGAGAACGGGGGGAACGTCGGCGGTACCCGCTTTCACGGAACTTCTCGCGGACATCTTCGATCGATCAAAGATTCGCTCGTTGGAATTGCTGACTTCGGTGGTAGGCGGCCTGGCGATCGCGGCGCATGAAGATCGCGCGGCGCATGAAGACCGCAGGCCCTCGCCCGCTTATGAGGCGATTTATCCAAAGAACCCGGCCACCGTGATCACTGAGATTCAAGCGGAGACGCGGCAGGATTACGAGCTGTACGAGTTCAGGATTGGCGCGCCGTGCTATCTTGATTTTCCCTATCGGGTAAGCCGCATCCCGGTCGCGTTAAGCGCGCTGCCCGCCATTCGGACGGCGCAGGCGGACAAGGGCGAGGTGGCCGAAGAGTTCCTGTGCTTCCAGTTGGCTAGATCAGCGACGATCTACATCGCCTACGATGCGGACGCCGCACACGTACCCCACTGGTTGGACAGCTTTAGGCGTGAGCCTGGGTCGGTGGAAGTTGATCAACTAGGGACGCCGCGACTCTTCAAGGTGTACGCCAAAGAATTTCCAGCGGGTCGCGTAACGCTGGGGGGAAACCGCGCGGCGGGAAGCGCGGGCAATATCTTTATGAACTATTTGATCATCATTCGATCAACGCCAGCAGGCTGATTACGTCATGCCCGCAGGTAGTCGCCCAGCGTGCCGCCAGGCTCCGGGGAACCTGGGTACGGCATCGGCGGGAATCCCGTAACCGAGCAGCCACGTGCGCTTATTTGTGCTTTGGATGCCCGCTTACTGCTTGCAGGCATGACCAACTTGTTGTTCCTCAGGCCAGCGGCAGCGTCACGCTAAACGTGCTGCCTGATCCCATCTCGCTCTCAACCTCGATCTGACCAGCCTGCGCTTCGATCAATTCCTTCGCAATGGCCAGGCCCAGACCCGCCCCGGCGCCGCTGCGCGCTTCATCCGATCGATAGAACCGCTCGAAGATGTGCGGCTGGGCGTCGGGCGCGATGCCCGGTCCCGTGTCACGCATGAAGATGGCGGCAGCCTGATCCTCCCAGAGGTTGTCCGAACGCGTTTCAGTGCGCGCGTTCAGCTGGACCTCCGGGAAGATATTGGCCCCGATGGTGATCGTCCCGCCTGCCGGCGTGAATTTGAGCGCATTGTCCAGCAGGATGAGCAGCACCTGCTTGATTGCATCTGGATCGCCCACCACACTCACCGAGGGCACCTCTGCGCAAACGATGGTCCGGGTCGCGCCCAACAATTTAGCCTGACGACAAACGTCGTCGACGAGAGGTCCGAGCGGGACGGCGACGCGCCGCAGCGGGCGTCCTGCATCCGATCGCGCCAGCACCAACAGATCGTTCGTGAGCCGGATCAGCCGATCGGTTTCGTCGACCATATCATTCAGCACGGCCTCTTCGTCTTCCGGCGCGATGGGCGGCTGGCGTTTCAATAAGCCCAGATTGCCGCGAATCGTCGTCAACGGTGTGCGCAGTTCATGTGAAGCATCGGCCACCAGACGACGCTGCGCTTGCAGCGCTTGCTCGGTCTGACGATAGGCCGCCTGCAATTCGTCGAGCATGTCGTTGAAGGTGGTGGCGAGATGGCCCACTTCGTCGGGCGGACCGCGATAATCCACGCGTCGATCGAAATCGCGCTGCGCGCCGATGACGTGCGCCGTAGCGGTGATACGCTGAATGGGGCGTAACGCCGCACCGGACAGGACCCACCCGATGATAAAGGCGAACACGACGACGACCAGACTGCCCGCTAGCAGAATATTGCGCAGCGTGGCCAGTGACTCATCCTGCTCGGCCAGCGAGCGCGCCAACTGTACGATGCCGACCAGTTCTCCGCGAATCATGAGAGGGTGATTGAAGACAAACAGGCGGCCATTTTCGGTGACGGCAATCTCGGTCCACGACTCGCCGTTGGCGGCGGCTTGAAGTTTGGCTGTATCAATGGGCAATTGGAAGTCGCCCAGATTGGACGTGCGCGCGAGGATGACGCCGGTGGGATTGAGGGTCTGAATGTAAGTGTCCGGCATGGCGATGCGCCGTGAATCGTAACCGGGATGATCGAGCCGAAATTCGCGCGCATAAATGGTGCGCTTGGCCGTTTCGAGCAGAGCGCTTTTCATCGTGCTGAGCGTGACCTGCGAAACACTGACGACCAACACCACACCCAGCCCCAACAACGTGAGGGCGAGGATGGCGCTGTACAACAGAGTTAGACGCAGACGAAGGGACATGCGGGTCAGGTTTCTTCGCGCAGCGCATAGCCCACGCCGCGCACGGTGTGAATCAAGCGGGACTCGCCGCCTGCTTCGGTCTTGGTGCGCAGATAACCGACGTACACTTCCAGCACGTTGCCGTTACCGTCGAAGTCATAGCCCCATACGTCCTGCAGAATGCGATCGCGCGCGATCACTTGCCGGGGATGGCGCAGCAAGTAGGACAGCAGATCGAATTCCTTGGGAGTGAGATTGAACGATCGCGCGCCGCGCCGCGTCTCGCGTGTCAGCGGATCGAGCGACAGATCGGCATAGATCAAAGCCGATCCTTTTTCGGTCGTGTCGGTGCGCCGCAGCAAAGCCCGGATGCGCGCCAGCAATTCTTCCGGCGCAAAGGGCTTGACCAGGTAATCGTCTGCGCCACTGTCCAGGCCCTCCACCCGATGTTCCACCGCATCCCGTGCGGTCAACATCAAAATAGGTATGGGGCCGGAGGCACGCAACAGCCGGGCCGTGTCCAGGCCGTTGAGCCGCGGCATCAGCCAATCGAGCACAATGAGGTCCGGCCGCTCGGACTGCGCTTTGATCAAGGCTTCTTCACCATCGGCCGCCGTCACCACACGATAGCCCTCGTAATTCAGGGTGCGGCGCAGCATATCGGTGATTTTGCGATCGTCGTCGACGACCAGAATAGTGGACACGTTATTTTCCCTCAAGGACTGTATACTATGATACCGCATTGTAGAACCGGCGTGTAAGCGTTGGTTAAGCGCAGCCTGAGAAAACGCTGAGAAGAGTTCTTGGTCATTATACGTCAGAGATGGTGAGGCTGGCAGGCCAATTCTAACCGCAGAGTGCGCCGAGATCGCTGAGAAAATCAGGTCGCGTTCAAAAAACTCCGCGTCCTTTGTGTGCTCTGCGGTAGGAATTCATTCACAACCTTTAAACGGGAGAGCGTCGAGCTCTTATCGAATTCTCAGGTTTCACTTAGACTATACTTAGGCGCGGCTGGCAAGATCAAAGGCATCTGGGATGCCCGGAATCCGGCGCGGGGATGTAACGTTCAAGCCGGAGCCAATCATCGTCTAGACAATCATAGGGAGGAAGACCCATGAAACTCACCCACCTGGGGTTCGTGGCGCTGCTATTGGCTGTGGTCACGGCGTGCAGCAGCCCGCCACCCGTTCCCGTTCCAGTCGCAAATATCGGGCAGATCTCTACCGCGGGCTCGCCCGTGCCCATCGTCACCGCCGAGCCGACAGCGACGGCCAGCCCCACGATCGCGCCGACGGCGACAGCAACGGCCACGCCGACCCCGACGCCGCATCCACTCACCATTCGCTCGATGCGGGAGCGCGCTTATCCAGGCAGTGAAATCACCCTTGAGCAACCGTTGGATCCCGGCGTCAATTACAGTCGCTATCGTGCCTCATATCAATCGGAAGGGCTGAAGATCTACGCGCTGCTCACCATTCCCAATGGCGAGAAACCGGCCACCGGCTGGCCGGTGATCATCTTCAATCACGGCTTCATTCCGCCCACGGTCTATCGCACGACTGAACGCTACATCGCTTACGTGGACTGGCTGGCGCGCAGCGGTTACATCGTGTTGCGATCAGATTATCGCGGCCACGATCAATCGGAAGGCGAGGCGCGCGGCGGATATGGCGCGCCCGATTACACCGTCGATGTGATGAACGCTGTGTCTTCCATGCAGGCGTTCCCCGACGCCGATCCCAACCGCATCGGCATGTGGGGCCATTCGATGGGTGGTTATATCACCCTGCGCTCGATGGTGATCACTAACACGATCAAGGCGGGTGTGATCTGGGCCGGTGTCGTGGGACCATATCCCAATCTCTTCCAACGCCCGACCGCCACTCCCACACCCGAAGGCGCGACACCTGAGCCGACTAGCACCGGCACGCCGTCGTTCAATCGCCGCTGGCGCGCTGAGCTGGTGGAGACCTACGGCACGCCTGAAGAAAATCCCGAATTCTGGAACTCCATCTCGTCACCGGCGTTTGTAAGCGAGGTCTCCGGCCCGATTCAACTGCACCACGGCACCAACGATCACAGTGTGCCCCTGGAGGCCTCGCAATATCTATATGATGCGATGCTGGCCGTCGACCGGCCCGCTGAGTTGTACGTCTATCAAGGCGACGATCACAATCTGGCGCAGAGCTTCGGCCTGGCGATGCAGCGCACGATCGAGTTCTTCGACAAATATGTGAAAGGCATGTAGACGAATAAGCACGCCTATTGCTGGGGTGGTTCACCAGCCACCCACTTGCATTGTCGCCAGGGAGAGTAACGCTGATCAAAGACCGTCACCTGCGTCTCGACGGGCTGCACGTTTTGCCCGTCTGCATCCATAATCATCAGACTGGTTTTTTCCAAGGCTTGTCGATCCAAGGACCAGAAGGCAATGCGCCCGTCGGGTGTCCAGGCGTAGTACCTGCTTTCAACCGCCGTCGGTCGTACGTTGCTTCCATCAAGATTCATGACCGCGATGCTGGCTCCCAGGGATCCCTGACTAAAAGCCAGCCGGGTTCCATCGGGCGACCATACAGGACGGTGCATCAACACGGCCTTGGCCAGCCATTGCGGCTCCCACCGATCAGATCTGGTAATGGCAACGTCACATCCCGAACTGGTGGGCATATCCGCCAGACATTGAGTGAAGGCGATCGATCGTCCGTCGGATGACCAGGCGGCGTCTGTGTGATAGGTATAGCCGGTGGTGTAACTCAGGCGTCGTGGATTTCTGCCATCCGCATAGACGGTGAAAAGTTCCGACGCTCGAACGTGGCGATCGAGCGGACGATACGGCAACACAACACGCTCCTGAGATGGCGCGGGGATGGACACTGGCGATGTGCCCAAGACTGAAGGCACAGGTTCACCCAACGGCCAGCCACGAAACACGCTATCGGGCACCTGGAAAATATCCTCCGTCCGGTAACCAAGTTGGCGAAAGGTGTCCATATCGGGAATGTGCCGGCGAAAACCTTTCTCCAGCCAGTAGACTTCCTCGCCCGAACCTTTTAGCAAGCGCGTGAAGGGCGCGCCTTCAGATACCTCGCTCAGCGCTCCATAGGGGTAACTCAGCTGTGTATAGTCAATGATGTCGTTCTCCGGGTAGTCCAGGTTCACGAAGGTTTCCCTGTCAACCACATGTCGCCCGATAGCACTATCTGCAAAGTAAAGAATCCCCTCTTTTGATTTGAAGAAGAAGGCCGGGATCGGTAAGTCGAGCTGACTGTGCCAATCGCACTCTGGTTCAGTTGAGGACGAGATGGGCATCGATGTCTGACTGGGCAAAGGTTTGATCGTGGCTCCTACCGTCGGAGTGGCTATCGGAACTCGCGGCGTCGAGATCGGCGGCAATGGTGATGGAGTCGGTGATGCTTTCTGCATAGGAATAAGTGTGGAGGTGGGTCGCGCCGTTGGAGTAGAGGCTGTGGTCGGAGAAACAGACGTTGGTGCGGGATCAACCGGCAGTATCTTCTCCATGGTCGGTTCAGCAGTACGATTGGATTGATTAATGCTAGGCGAACTTGGAATGGGTGTCATTTCTAGGCCCACTTCCAAGGTGCTGCAGGCAGTCAAAAATAATGCGAGCAGAAAGGTGAGGAAGATACTGAGTTTCATAGGACCTCCAATGGAATTACCTCGCATCATAGACCGTGAGTGTCACAAGGGTGTTACCACGGCGTTACAGTTTTGAAACTAGAATCGCACCTTCATCCCCTTTCTACTTGAAGTATAATATGGCCCGCCGATCAGAACCTGCACATAGGAAACAACATGAGCTCTAGCTACCAACTTTCTGGTGTTAAACTTGTTCAACCCCGCGACGATCTGTGGACCGTCCAACCTGCCACCCCTGGCTGGTTTCTCCCCGTGCTGGGTGGTGGCGTGTTCATCTTCCTGGGAATCGTCTTTCTCTCAGGCGGGGGCGGCATGCTGCTGGTCAGCCTGTTCTTTTTTGTCACGGCGGCTTATTTCCTGGCGACCTATCCGCTGTCTGTTCAAGTTCGCTTCGACTTTTCAACGTGTGAATTGACCTTCACTGCCAGTTATTTATTGCGCCGCTCGCGTCATGTGGAGTGGAGTGTGCCCTTCCGTGAAATTGCCAGTCTGGGTCTGCGCCCCCGGCCTTTTGGCAAAAGTCACACGGCTCAGATTCAATTGCACGATGGTGCTGAAGTAGTCATGGATTTTGGTCGTCGCGTCGACGAAGCAGAACGATTCGTCCAGCGTTTTGCTCCAACCAGCTCCACCACGCCCTCCTCATTCTTGACAAGTAACCCTCTGTTGGCTGTGCCTTTCACCGACGCCACAACCGCCCAGGCGCATGTGCAGCGTGAAACTCAATCGTGGGGCACCTGGCTCCTCATCATGGGTGTAGTTCAAATGCTGACCGCCCAGGGACTTTCTCCTTGGGGCATCGTTCTCATCGTCGTTGGCGCGGCCTCCTTCTATTTTCGGGAAGCCCCCATGCTTATCGTCTATGCTGTGACAGTGGGCTGGGCCGGGCTAGGCAACTTGTTATACGGCACAACTACCTTCTGGAAAGGCTTCGCCCTTTTGCAGGCCTGGATAGTGTTTCGCCTCTTTTGGCAATTCCGACAATTCCGCCGCGTCGAAAAAGAGAAAACAGACTCCATCCCCACGTCCATTCTCCCCACTACGCCTACTCGCACCGAGCGCTGGTTTCCCTTAATCACATTGCTGCTGGGCGGGGTTGCCTTACTTCTCTTCATTGCCGCCATCGGCGGCGTCTTCATCCTGCGCAATCATGACCTGCTGCCTATCCTCGGTGTGTTTGAAACATTGGCCGTCAATCTGGCCGTGCTGGGAGTGGCTACCGGCTTGGCTGGTTGGTTGGCCATCCCCACCAACAAGTGGGTCTCGATTGTCGGCTGTCTGGCCGGTGGCTTGACGTTGCTGGCCGAACTGGCGCTGCCCGTCGTCCTTGACGCGCTTCTCTAAACCCGATTGTCAGTTCCCTCCCCTGCGAATCGGAGGAGGCGGTGCGTCTGCGCGTGGGTAGGGTCCGATTCACCACAAAAAGTCCGGCTCTCGTTCATCGAAAGCCGGACTTCACTTTGCCCTGCCACGTTGTCACTCCCAGGCGTTCTAGCCTGACGAGTGACGGCGGCTTGACGCTCTGAGTTCCCTGGCGGACAATTCGTAGCAGCATGGGCCTACTCGTGACCTCCGTCGTTGAGGAACGTGCTGATGCTGCCGCAAGCCAGGGAGAGAAAGTGTTAAACAAATTTACCGCCGATCTGCCGCTGCCCCTCACCAGTTTCATCGGCCGAGAAGAAGAGCTGGCAGAGATCAAGAGGTTGCTGACGACGACGCGCCTGCTCACGCTCACCGGCGCGGGCGGCTGCGGCAAGACACGGCTCGCGTTGGAGATGGCACACACCAGCGCGCCTGAATTTCAAGATGGCATCACGTGGGTCGATCTGGCTCCGCTCTCCAACCCTGAACTGGTTGTCCCGGCGGTGGCCGTAGCGCTGCAAGTGCGCGAGCAGCCCGATCAACCGTTGATCGAAACCCTGACCTCGCTGCTGGCGACCCGGCAACTGCTCCTCGTGCTGGATAACTGTGAACACC
>JAUQXC010000356.1 GCA_030834825.1 Thermoflexales bacterium | reverse complement strand
CAGCTGGAGGTTACCGCTGAAACACGTAAGCAACTGTTCTCGTTCCTCCAGGGTTATTGTCTGCGTTTCAGCTGCACCAATATAAGTTGAGCCATCCTTGAACTGATCCTGTTTGTCGTAATAGTACATGACTAATTTGTTGAGTCGAATCAAGAGTGTAGGCCAGGAGATCACTTGATCAGTCGGATCGGGTACTCGCCCCTGTGCCCAAAAGGTATCCCATTCAAAAGCCAGGATCGCTTCCTCCTCCAGTGGATCAATCCAGACTCCGATCCAGTATGAATCGTGCAGGGTGTATTGTTCAAGAAAATGCATCAGCGTGTCGGGGCGGGCTGCTTCCCAGTGCAGCTCAGATGTCAGCAATAGTTCGGCTACAAAGCGCCGCTTTTGCATTTGGCGTTCAAACAGTGCTTCCCAGTCGGGGTCTTGTGACATTCAAATTTCTCGCAGTGGAATTAGCTAGCTAAAGGAACGAGTTCAGCCACACGCCGTGCTAGGTTGCTTCACTGTACAGAGCGCGTCAAGGTCAAAGCAAACGTAGCCTTAGTCGGACTTCGTTCAAGTGACTTTGCCCGCCAGCAGTGTGGTGCATAGATTTGCCGCCCACTCTCGAATGAACTGCAAGTTGATCGATCCGCCGGGCTGGGCTTGAATGATGAATAGGACGAACAACTTCTGCCACAACTTTAAGCGATGAAGATCGAGTCGTCCACCGAAGAAGCCAGCGCTTACCGGCTTGACTTGGGGCGTGGCCTTCAGCACCGGGCGCAGATAGTTGCCCACAGTGGCGTAGCGCTCGCGGTAGCTCAACCGATCGGCTTGCTGGGGCGGTTGAGACAGCTTGGGATCGATGATCAGCGGAACACCCTCGACCTGCGTCTCGCCCGTCTGCGTCAAGCTGCGCGCCATGAAGAAATAGGCCACCGGCACGCGGCTCAGCGCGTCGCGGTGCTGCTTGATGAACTTGGTCGCCGCGCGATGCCAGCCCATGATCATCGGCGCGCCGATGACCACTGCCGTATAGGGCGACAGGTCGGTGACTTCTTCCAAACGGCGCACCTCCACCTGCACCCCGTTGCTGCTTAAGCCCTCACTCACCGCCTGAGCCGCTTGCGTCGTCGTTCCGGCATTGGTCGTATAGGCGACCAGGATCTTGTGTGTCGTCATGTTGCGTTTCCTTGTACTTCAGGGTTTGGGTTCCAACAGTAATGCTTGCAGTGCGGCACGTTCGTGCGGCCCTATGCCACATTGCTCCAGATACGGTGTGAGGCCGCCGTAGCGCTGTTCGATCTGCTTGAGGGCCGTACAGAGGTACTGCTCTTTCACCGTATAAACCAACGCCAGATTTTCTACCGGCAGCCGGCCTAGCGAGAGTATCCGGGCGTACTTCAACATTCGCTGGATGCTCGGCAGGACAAACTCGTTCGATTTCAGATAATCGGCGATGGCCACTGACCGTTCAACGCCCAGCGCCAACTGAATGACGGCGCACGTAAAGCCGGTTCGATCTTTTCCGGCGCGGCAATGGATCAAGACGGGATATGACTCGCCGCACAGCAGCAGGCGAAAGAGTTCGCGCAACTGCGGCTGTACCCGATCGACCATCTCAGCATAGGTTTGGCTGATGATGGCGTCGATCTCAGGCTCGACGTTTTTCTGGGTCATCAGCGGCTGCAAGCGTTCGCGCGTCACCTGATCAAAGTCAAAAGGCAGGCTGATCGGCTGTGCTCCGATCGCAGTGCCCGGCTTATTTTTGCGCTCGCGCGGCGATCGAAGATCAACGATCGTCTTGAGGCGCAGCGCCTGGATCGTTTTGAGATCGGCGCCCCGCAGCCGATCCAGGTCGCCCGATCGATACAGCTGGCCCTGCCGGAGGCGCCGCCCATCCTGCGTGCGATAGCCGCCAAAGTCGCGGAAGTTGTTGATCGTTTTCATGATCGGTGGCGCTCTACTCTTCCAGCCTCACCAGATCGTCCCACGTTTCGCGGCGGCGAATCAAACGCTGGAACCGGTCTTCGACCAGCACCTCGGCGGGGCGCGGGCGGCTGTTGTAGTTCGAGGCCATGCTCATACCATACGCGCCCGTACTCATGATCAATAAGCGATCGCCGCGCACGACCTCGGCCAATTCTCGATCGACACCCAGGGTGTCGCCGGTTTCACAGACTGGCCCTACGATATCGGCCGGCAGTGCGGACGGCTGGCTGTCTTTCACCGGCACGATGTGGTGATAGGCATCGTACAAGGCCGGGCGGAGCAACTCCGTCATGCTGGCGTCGCAGACGATGACGCGCCGGCCTTCGCGCACTTTGGTGTATTGCACCGTGGCGAGCAACGCCCCGGCATCGGCGATGAGCGTTCGCCCCGGCTCGATGGCAATCTCGAACGAGCGCTGCGCCTGAGCCGTCAGCACTTGCTGCACGGCTTCGGCAAAGACGGCCGGCTCGGGCAACTCGTCGTCGGGACGATAGGGTACCGGGAAGCCGCCGCCAATATCGAGGTTGCGAATGGGATGCAGCGCCGCCAGTTCCAGCACGCGTTGCAGCGCAGCGACCGTCTCGCCCGTATTCGCCAACTGCGATCCGATGTGGACGTGCAAGCCGGCGATGTCGAGATTGAGATACTGGCTGGCCTGCAACAAAACCGATCGGGCGTCGTCCACATCGATCCCGAATTTCGATCGGTGCCCGCCAGTGGCCATGTGATGATGTGTGTCGGCCTCGATCTGCGGGTTGATGCGCAGCGCGACCTGCGGCTTGACGCTGCGCTCATTCGCCAGCCGGTTGAGCAGCTCCAGTTCCTGCACCGACTCCACGTTGATCCAGCCGAGATGATTGTCCAGCGCAAAGATCAATTCGCTCTCGGTCTTGCCGACGCCCGCAAAGACCAGCGAACCCGCGTCGGCTCCCGCGCGCAACGCGCGATACGCCTCACCCGCTGACACCACGTCGAAGCCCGATCCCAATTCGCGCAGCACCCGCAGGATCGCGCCGTTGGCGTTGGACTTCACCGAGAAGTGAATGTGCGGCTTCAATGCCTTGAACGCCGTCTGCAGGAGGTGGTAGTTTTCTTCGAGGCGGGCGCGGCTGTAAACGTACAGCGGCGTGCCATACTCGTTGGCCAATGTTTCAAGCGCCACTGCATCACACCACCATTGACCAGTCTTTAATTGAAATCCGGCCATGCTTTGCTCCTTAGCGTCACTTTGACCACAGTGTACCAGAAAGCGCCTAATCGTCTAGCCGCTGATGCCCATTCTAGGAACCGGGTTTCTCCATTCCCGCTAGTTGAATGCCTCGTATTGAGAAACCCGGTTTCTGATCCACGTTTTGTGATTGACTTTTCGCCCGATTGATTCTACACTCTCCCCAGCCTATTCCCTCACGCGGAGCACCCCATGACGACGACTCCACTGATCAACGATAAACGCGAGACTCGTGGCTGGATGTTATACGACTTTGCCAATTCAGCCTTTTCGACCACAGTGGTGACGGTCTTTCTCGGCCCATATCTTACCGGCTTGATTGAGTCACAGATCGGTGACAAGGGTATCTTTACGCTGTTGGGCCTGCCAATTGCGGCCGAATCCTTCTTCACTTACTGCGTATCCATCTCCGTGTTGCTGCAGGTCTTCGTGCTGCCCATCCTCGGCGCGATTGCCGACTACTCCAACTTGAAAAAGCGGTTGATGTTCTTCTTTGCCGTGCTGGGAGCGGTGTGCACCATTGGCCTGTTTTTCATCACGGGATCGCTGTATGTGCTGGGCGGGTTGATGTTCATTCTGGCTAATTTGGCGTTCGGTGCAGCGATGGTGTTTTACAATGCCTTTTTGCCGCAGATTGCGTCTGAGGATCAGCGCGACAAAGTTTCCTCGCGAGGTTGGGCGCTGGGTTACCTGGGCGGCGGCCTGTTGCTGCTATTCAATCTAATCCTCTATCAACTGCGTGATACGTTGGGCTTGGATGAGGGCCCGGCGGCGCGTATCAGCATTGCTTCGGCCGGCATCTGGTGGTTGGTGTTTGGTTGCTTCGCCATTAAGGCGTTGCGTGAGCGCGGTGCAGAACGGCAGTTGCCACCCGGGGAGTCCTATTTGAAGGTGGGCTTCA
>JAUQXC010000355.1 GCA_030834825.1 Thermoflexales bacterium | reverse complement strand
CCTTGAAGAAGCGGCGCTGAAGTCAAACTTTACTGGCGGCAACTGGGCGGCGAAAGTGGTGAGGGTTGAGCCAGCAGGCACGGCTACGGTATACGATCTCTATGAGCCGAAGAGTGATACCTGGATTACTGAGGGATTTGTGTCGCGAGGGTGCGGCGAGCAATGGCTGGGGCCTTACGAAAACTGCTGTCTCGGTTCGATCAACCTGGCGCAGCATGTGAAGCACGTCAACGGCGAAGCGCAGGTCGATTGGCCGAAGCTGCAGGAATCGATCGTGTTGTCCACGCACTTCCTCGACAACGTGGTCACGGCGAACAAGTATGTACCGGCGGTGCCGCAGTTGAAAGAAGCGGCGCATCGCGCGCGCCGCATCGGGCTGGGCATCATGGGGCTGGGTGATTTGATGTATCACCTGGGCATTCGCTATGGCAGTGAAGAAGCGCAGGAGTTCGCTTCGCAAGTGATGGAGTTCGTGCGCTACCACTGCATGAAGACGTCCGTGCAGCTGGCGAAAGATCGCGGCGCGTTTCCGGCGATCGAAGGCAGCCTGTACGATCCGAAGAACCTCAAATGGGCACCGCCACAAGCGTTGGTGGCGTACCAGCAGCATTGGGGCCGCCCCGCCATCGAGTGGGGAGAGATCGTGAAGGGCATCCAGCAATACGGCATTCGCAATGCGGCGCAGACCACCGTCGCGCCGACCGGTTGTTTGGTGCCGGGAACGATGGTGAGCACGGATGGCGGCCTGTTACCCATTGAAGCACTCGGCGATGTTCACGGCGAACGCTGGCAGGATATTCGTCTGACCGTCGCTTCGGAAGGCGGAAATAATCCCGCTGTCCAGTTCTACGTCAATGGCCGCGCCCACACCATCAGGGCCATGACCCAGCATGGCTACAGCCTTCAAGGCACCGATCAGCATCGTATCCGCATTTGGGAAAATGGCGTACTGGTATGGCGCCGTATGGACGAGTTGCGTCCAGGCATGGTTGTGCCCTTGCGGGTTAGCGGTCTCATCGGGTCAGCACAGCGTGTGGTGTTGGATACGACGCTGGTGAGCGATTTTCATGCCAGCCCCATTACACTGCCGAGCGAGATGACACCCGACCTTGCTTACCTGATTGGTTTCTTTATGGGCGATGGCAGTCTGAAAGAGCGTTCTTTGCGCTTCAGCGTATCTGATTTGATTACGCAAGCGTATTTGGTCGAATTGATTCGGCAAATCTTCGGATTAGAGTCACAGATTAGTGCAGATGACCGGAGCGTATCCTTGAGAAGCGTCGAAGTTCATTCGCGCAATCTGGTGGCATTCTGGCAACACAATGGTTTCGCCAAGCGTCAGCCCAATGTGGAGCACCATGGCAAAGGTTATCAGCCGCACATCCCGTTGCCGGTGTTGCGTACTAATGATACTCAGGTCTATGGCGCTTTCTTGGCGGGACTATTCGACGCAGACAGCACATTGCATCAAGGACGGTTGTTGAGTTGGACTACCACGGATCAACGTTTCCACGACCAAGTCAAATCCATGTTGTTGGCATTGGGAATATTCACCACTTCGGACCTCCAAAGAACCGGCTTCGGAGAATCGACGGCATACCGATTGCGGACAGCCCATACAATGGCCAGTTTGCGCTTGGCAGAGCGGCTGCCCTACTTGCGTCGAGTGAAACCCGCCGATCAAGGTGTCCGCCGTCCAACCTTAAATGATGTTATTCCGTTGACTCTAGTGGAGTACAACCGTCTGCTTCCCCTCGCCGCTGCCGGTAAAGAGGAAAGGCGCATTTGGGGTTGGCGACAGCGCCAACTGACGGCTTCGCGTGAAAGTATGAGTCAGTTCGTGGGTGAGCACCGCGTGGCTTTAATGGAGATTGGCTTGCAAAACTTGGTTGAAGCTGTTGAGCAAGATGTGTTCTACGACGAAATCAAAACAGTGGAAGACGGCGGCTGGCAGGAGACCTATGATCTGTCAGTGCCTGCTACACACGCTTACCTGGCGAACGGCTTTGTTAGCCACAACACCATCGCGACGGTCGCCGGCTGTGAAGCGTATGGCTGCGAGCCGGTCTTTGCGTTGGCCTATGTGCGCCATGTCGTCGATGCGGATGCAAGCGGCAAAGACGGGCGCACCACACTGACTTACGCCAGCCCATTGTTCGAGCAGGCGCTGGTCAAGGCGAACGTCGACGAAGCCATGCGCCAGCGCATCTATCACGAAGTGATGAACCACGGCACGTGCCAGAACATCAAGGAAGTGCCGGAGGCCGTGCGCCATGCTTTTGTCGTATCGGCCGACATCACTCCGGAGGAACACGTACGCATGCAGGCGGCTCTTCAAGCCTTTGTTGACAATAGTATATCCAAAACGTCCAATTTTCCTGAGAACGCGAAAGAAGAAGATGTGGCGCAAGCTTACTTCCTGGCGTGGGAGTTGGGCTGCAAGGGTCTGACGGTGTATGTCACCGGTTCGCGAGAGAAGGTGGTGTTGGAGACCAAGGCCACCGCGCAAAAGAAGGAAGAGAAGCCGGCGCCTGCCCCTGAACCGACACATATGCAGGTCAGCAAAAAGCCGCGTCCGCGCAAGCTGCGCGGTGAGACATTCCGCATTGGCACACCCCTGGGCACGGCCTTTATCACTGTCAATCTCAACGGCGGCGATCAACCGTTTGAGGTGTTCTTGAACGTGGGCAAAGCCGGATCGGACACGGCGGCGGTGGCCGAGGCGCTGGGCCGTCTCATCTCGCTGGTGCTGCGTCTGCCTTCGGCCATGTCGCCGATCGAACGGATGAAGACGGTGGTTGATCAACTCGCGGGGATCGGCGGCGGTCGCTCGCTGGGCTTCGGGCCTAATCGGGTGCGTTCACTGCCCGATGGGATTTCGCAGGCCCTGGCAGAGTATCTCAGCAGCGTCGACCCGGCCAAGTTCGGCAATGGGAATGGTCACGGCCCCAATGGCCAACACGCCGGTGTTGAAGCGACGGCGCATCCACTGCCTGAACCGGCCATGTTGAAGATCGGCGATCTGTGCCCGGAGTGTGGCGAGGCATCCTACGTGAATGAAGAAGGGTGCCGCAAGTGTTATTCGTGCGGACACAGCGAGTGCTGAAAACACAACCTCCCGGAGGTCCAAAACCTCCGGGAGGTTTTTATTCCGCTCAACTCGCCGCAGGTTGCGTTTCCTGCTCGTGCATCTGCTTGTGCCACTTCTCAAACAACGGCGGGACGCGCTTCCCCCATTCGCCATGCGGGCCGCTGAACGGACCGTGATGCAGACCGAATGGACCGTGCTTGTCAGATTCCTCACCCTGGCTCATGAACCCAGGCCGATTGTGCCTCATGATCATCATGGCGGCTCCGGCCAACAACAACATCGGTAGAACTCTGTGTGGATACATGCTGCTCCTTTACTGGATTGAATTGTAAGCGGCTGTCTTACTGAGCAACAGTATCGCGCTGAATTGTGTAGCGATTATGAAGGAGGCGCGGAGAAATTGCGGAAGAGGCAGAATTGAGAAACCGGGATTCTCCCCTTGGATGGAATCGAGCGTCTGGTGTGGAGAAACCCGGTTTCTTCGGTTAATTGACGGGCAGTGTAAAGGTAATGGTCGTGCCCTGGCCCACTGCGCTCTGCGCATCGATCTGACCCCCATGCGCTTCCACCAGGTCTTTGGCAATCGCCAACCCCAACCCTGAGCCGCGCGAATCGCTGGATTTGGTATAGCGCTCGAAGATGTGCGGCAAAGCTGCTGCGGCGATACCGCGTCCGGTATCACTCACCGTTACCTCGAACAACCTGTCTTTCAATCCACACTGCACGTGGATGGCTCCCTGGTGGTTGGTGTAGCGCAATGCATTGGCGACGAGATTCGTCAGCACTTGCCGGATGCGCGCTGGATCGACTTCAATGGACGGGAGATCGGGCCGCGCCTCAACGCCGAGCTTGACATTTGCTGCTTCGGCCTGCGCGCGAAATGAAGCGATCACCTCGTGCGCCAGCAGACCGAGATCGGTCGGTTCGCGCCGCAGCTGCAACGTGCCGCTCTCCGCATCGGCCAACGTGCGCAGGTCTTCGATGAGGCGCGACAGGAGGCGCGTTTCTTCCAGTAGCGATTCAAGGTGTACGGCTTCGGGTTGATAGATGCCGTCCAGCATTCCTTCCAGATTGCCTTGAATCACCGTGAGGGGCGTGCGCAGTTCGTGTGAGATGTCCGCTAACAAGCGGCGACGTTGTTCGTCATTCAGTTGGAGCCGTTCGCTCATGCTGTTAAAAGCGTGCGCGAGTTTGCGCACTTCGCGTGGGCCGCGCTCTGGCACGCGCGTCGTGTAGTTGCCTTCGGCAATCCGATCGGCAGCGTCCATCATGTCTCCGATGGGCTGCGTGATACGGCGCAGCGTGCGCCCAATCAGGAAGAAGCCCAGCAGACCGATAAACAGCATGGCAATTCTAAGCCCACGCCAGAATTCAGGCTCGCCGCCAAGATGGGGCAGGCCGCTGACTAACCAGACCAACGAAACGCAGCCAAAAATGGCGAAGGCTAACAAGAAGATGAAGAGGCAGCCCATGCGCCAGAAGAAACGTCCGCGCGGACCATGCTGCAGCGACGCGCGCCAGTCGGGCGGTCGGTTGGGCGGCCACGGTTCGTTTTCGGGCCACCAGCGCGGTGGGTGAGGTGAGCGATGAGGTGAGGACATAGGTGATTTTAACGCCATAGCGAGGAGGTCACGGGCCGACGCCGCAACCTCCTGGCTTGTCGCTGAGGTTGCGGCGCGGCCTTGGCGGCTCGCCATGACGGGCTACTATTCATCTGCAAACTTGTAACCCATGCCATACACCGTGAGCAGGTAACGCGGCTCGCGCGAGTTGGGTTCAATCTTACGGCGGATATTCTTGATGTGCGCGTCGATGGCGCGCTCGTATGATTCGAAAGCGATGCCGTGCACGGCGTCGAGCAATTGCCCGCGCGTAAAGATACGTCCCGGTTGGCGCGCTAACGTCGCCAGCAATTGAAACTCGGTCGGCGTGAGTTCGATCGGGTTGTCGCCCACCGTTAAACGCAGACGCGGCACGTCGAGCGTGAGATCGGCCACCCGAATGATCTCTTCAGCCCGGGTCGCGCGATCGGTGCGGCGCAGGACCGTACGCACCCGTGCGACCAGTTCCTTGGGACTGAACGGCTTGGTGATGTAATCGTCGGCGCCCAACTCCAGCCCGATGAGCTTGTCACTCTCTTCGGATCGCGCCGTGAGCATGATGATGGGTACGTCGGAGTCTTTGCGCAGCGCGCGGGTGACATCCA
>JAUQXC010000354.1 GCA_030834825.1 Thermoflexales bacterium | reverse complement strand
AGTGGCTGGCCCGTTTCGGACGACGGGCGTGAAATTCGCTTTGCTTCGCCGCGCGTCATGGGCCTGTACGAAGATGACGCGCCGCTGAGCGAGGAAGGCCTGAATTTGATCTTTCTGATGACGTGGACCACGGCGCAGCATATCGCTTTCGAGGAAACCCCGTCCTATGCGGATGACCGCGCCAACAGCCCGCTGCTGTGGGCCATCAGCAATTGGGCCACCATGCGCGCGGCTGAACTGCCTTACGATTGGAGCGCACAGGTCAAAACTGAATTGCAGACACAGCCGCTCGCGTTGGAAGCGTTGTGGAATCCGCCCCCCGGCGTCAACGACGCCATCTTTCGCCTAGCCTATGCCGTCGTGCATTTCATTGAGCAGGAATACGGCGCGCCGGCCGTGGCAGAAATTCTTAAGCACATGGCTTCGGCGCAATCCTTTTCCGATCTAATCGAAAAGAGCCTCGGCGTCCCCTTCGCCGAATTCGATCAGAAGTGGCAGGCCTGGGTGAATCAAAAGAGTGAAGATTCCCATTGAATCGCAGCTCTCTGCTTTTGTGAAAGTCGTCATCTTTCCCCCTAAACATCTTCGTCCAAGTTGCGCCCTATCGGGTACAATCTTTTCACGTGGTTTTGAAGTAGAACGCGAGAGATAGAAGCCAGGGGAGAAGTTCTGTCGCTCGACCCGCCGTGCCTCGCTGCTCTCATTTTCTCCGGCCAAAGAAAATGAGTCCTGATATCGAATGGCGTATCGGCGAAGACGCCGAACAAGAAATCATTGCGCACACGTCCCACGCACGCCGATCGCGGAGCGGTCTCTGGGCCGTGCTCATCGCGATCGGCTTGGGGGTGAGCCTGGGAGTGATCTATCGCTCGATCCCGGAGCCGTCTCCCACGCCCATCGTCACGACGCCAACCCCCACGCCTTCTGCCGCGCCGACGGCCGATCCTCGCCCGGCCGTGACGTTGTCTGACACCATCGCGCTTGAAGCCGAGGCCTTAGCGCGTGGCGATCGCCAAGAGTTTGTCGCACTCCAAGATCCTGTGGAGCACATCTGGCTTCAGAAACAGTCGGCGGCTTTTGAAGCATGGGGCACGCCGCCGTCAGGCGAACCGCTCTATACGATCGCCGCCAGTGAGACACTGCCCAATGAACGAGCCTGGGCTGAAGTCATTCAATATCGTAACGGACAATTCTTCCGGCAGCTGCGCTTCTATCGTCTCGCGGAAAATCGATCGGGTTGGTTGCGAACGCCGCCTCAGCCTGAAGTCGTCGTCTGGGGACTCACGCCTGTCGAGTCCAATCCCACTGAGCACTTTATCGTCACTTCTGCCGAACGAGATACTTTCGCCGCTTGGGAAATGGCCCGCCAGTTTGAACGGCTGTATGCCGAAGCTTGCGGCGCATTTGGGTGCTGGGGCTTGCCCCCTATCGGCCGTTACTTCACACTCGCCATGCTGCCCGATGTTCGTTACGCCAGCCTGCACACGGATGATCTCGCCCAGCATGTCACCATCACTTTACCTTCGCCCCTTATCCTGGGCATCTACCAGTCTCGCGCGCAGAATCCCGCTACCGGGCCGGACGACCGCATTACCGCCTACTTCGATCAATTTGTTTATCCGTGGATGGTCTACGCGCTGTCGGGTGGATTTGAGCGGTGGTCAAAGGACCGTAATGGTCTTATCCTCATCTGGGCGATCGGCGAGTGGGCACAGGAACGTTTGGGGCGTGCACCCCAGCCGACCTTGCCCAGGCCGGCGGATATTGCGAACCGTCTCAAACCACTCTCCATTGATGCGGTGTGGCCCTGGCCAGATCAACTCATAGAGGATGAGCGCGATCTCAGCCAGGTTCAAGCAAAGGTTTTGGTTCAGCTGATCGCCCAGCATTACGGGCCGGACAAGGTCATGGCTTTGTTCAGGTCCATCCGTGCGGCCGATTCATTATCGGCGGCCCTTGAAGCCAGCAGCTTATCCTATGCCGATATTGCCACCTTGTGGAATGATTGGCTGAAGAAGTCGGTTAAATCATGAGCCCTGATGTTGAATGGCGCGTCGGCGAGGACGCCGAGCAAGAAATCATTGCGCAGACATCCCGTGTACATCGATCGCGGCGGAGTTTGTGGGCGGTGACCATCGCGATCGGCTTGGGGGTGAGTCTGGGGGTGATCTATCGATCGATCCCGGAGCCGTCCCCCAAGCCGATCGAACCTACACGCATCCCTACGATTGTTCCTACACCTTCATTGCCATCACCCACTCGCGAGCCGCTGGAAGCGGCGATCCAGCGCGATGCCTTTCACCTGGCAACGTCGTCCGGCGAAGCCGACCGCAGATTGACGTTCGATCCGGCGCTGGGCCGGATGTCTCAAGCCTACGCCGATTGGTATGCGGCGCTGCAAAATGCGCCTGGCGCTTGGGGTGCCACTGACCCTCAAGCACTGGTCGCCGTGTTCGAGACCGGCAGGCTGCCCAGCAATGTGGTCTGGGCCGATCTCGGTCAAATTCGTAACGGCGATTTCTTCCGCCACACCCGTTTCTATCGCTGGCAGAACGATCGTTGGATTTGGACACTGCCCGATTGGTCTTTGTGGCAGGGCGCGACCGCTACAGTATTGACGGGCGAGGCCAGCGCGATCGGGCCGCTGACGATCGGGCATCCGATCGAAGAAGCGCCCGTGATCGGCGCGGTCTTCAATCGCTTCACACGCGCCTATCTGAATTTGTGCCAGAGCCTCAAGTGCCCGCCTCCCACCGACACGGCGCGCATGTGGACGCCGGGTCTCACGCTCACGCTCACGATTCAGCCGATGTTGACGCAGCCCGACGTACGAGAACGTCGCGGCACGCTCCACCTGGGGTTGCCCGCACCGCGCGTCGTGGGTTACTATGAAGACCCCTCCACACTCGGTGATCCCTATGTGGCGATAGCTTATGCGACGCTGATCGATCCGATCGTGCGCCTAGCCTCAGGCAATTACGCACGTTGGGAAACTGATCGCAGTGGCGAGTTGTTCCTGCTGGCGATCGCCACCTGGAAACGGGCGCGCGTGCGTGAAGAAATCCAGCCTCATGAGTTATTTTATCCTCCGGCGTTCCCGCCACCTGCGGCCGACCGTCTTCCTGACGGACAGCCTGTCTCGCAGCGAGAAAGCTATGCGCGCGTACTGCGCAACGAGTCTCTCCTGCCGTTGGACGCCCTCTGGAATTGGAATCGCAACGAGCAAGCGTTTAGTCTGCTGCAGCACGTGGCCGTCAACGAAGCAGAGGCAGTCATCATCTTCATCGAGGATCGCTACCGCGAAGAGGGAGTCGTGCGTTTTCTGAATGCGTTGGGGCAGGCCCCTTCACTGGAAAAAGCCATCGAGACGGCGCTATCCGTCCGCTACGCGGAATTCAATCGACAGTGGGTGCAGTGGATCGCGGGCGGGTGAGGATTGAAGGAAAAGCAACGGAGAGCTAAAGGGATAGAGAGAACCGCTTGTTCTCCTGATCGCTTTAGCTGGCTAGCGCGTTTTGCGGCGTAGCAGACCAAGACCCAACAGAACCGCGCCGCCGATCATGGGGATCGGACTGAAGAGATCGATCGGAGCGCCCGACACCGGCAGATAGACTGGGGGTCGATTGGGATCGTGAATCGGACGATGTCCCGCAGGTGGAAGTGTCGCAGGCGGTCTGCCAGGCCGGGTCCCCGCCGGCTGATTGGGCAAGCACGACAGGCGCGCCGTACCGTTACTGAACGTCAGGCCCGAGCAAAGATTAAACGGCGCATCACTGGGGTAGGCGGCGACGATGACGACATCCAGATAAACGCTCATCGTTTGACCCGGCGCCAACGTCCCCGCATAGACCGAGACCGCCATGTTGTAAACGTTAATCTGCCCTTGCGTCGTCGTGACGTTGAGCAGTTCCATGTTATTGGGCACGCCGGCCGTGACCGTCACGTTGTCGGCATTTTCCGGGCTGGGGTTCGTGGCGGTCAGGGTGATGCGTGCGCCCTGAGTGATCACCAACGGCCAGGGATCCGCCGCGATGGTCAACACCGGCTTCGCCACCGCCAGCGGTCGGGCCTGAACGGGTATGCCACCCGTCGACAGGCACAGACCCATTAGCAACCATATCGTCCAAACTATGCGTCTCATCAGGCAACGTCCAATTTATAACCCACGCCGCGCACGTTCTTGAGCATGTGCGGCTGATCGGGATCTATTTCTAGTTTACGCCGCAAATGATGAATATGCCAGCGCACTAATTCGCGGGCTTCCACTTCGCTGACGTTGTAATCGAACACCCGGCGGGCGATCTCTTGCGGACTGAGCACGGCCGGAGCGCGTTCCACCAACACAGAAAGAATATCGAACTCGGTCGGCGTCAGGTCCAATGAAATATCGCCCAGCAGCGCTTCGTGCTGCTCGTAATCGATGATGAACGATCCGGCGCGCAGGAGGCGTCCGCTGCGGCGCTCGGTCAGACGGCCGGTCTGCGAGAGAGGCGGCAGTTCGCCGGTGACGCCGCGCACCAGGGGCACGTCGCCACGAATAGCGCGCAGCCCGTCGATGAGCTGTTTCTCCAGGGCCTGCATCAACTCCACTCGCCGCCCCAGGCCGCGTCGTTTGGCAATGCCCTCCTGCACGCTGCGGCGAATCTCGGAGGGCGGGCAGGGCTTGGCCAGATAGTCGTGCGCTCCGGCGCGCAGCGCGGCCACCGCACTTTCCAGCGTGGGATAACCCGTCAGCACAATGGTGATGGTATCCGGCCAGCGGCGCTGAATCTCGCGCAGTAAGTGAATGCCGTCCACGCCGTGAAAACGCAAATCGGTGACGACCACTTCAAAGGTCAGCACGCCGAGTTTGCGCAGAGCATCCTCGGCACTGACAGCCGACACCACATCGTACTCGTCACGCGACAAAGCCACTTGTAGCATGGCGCGCACATCTTCTTCATCATCGACTACCAAAACAGAAGTCCGCGTAGCGTTTGTCATAGCAGTCGCACCGATCGTGAGTGCATTATAGGATAGTCCGGGTATAGGGGCAAGTAACTGCGGTACTACAAAATGACCCCGCTTCAAAGTGATTTCAAACCCACGGGGGAGAAACCGGGTTTTTAGCCTATTTCAGGCGCTTGACCATCCCTGTCGATTCGGGCATAATCGCTGACATGGAAATAGGAATTATTGGACTCCCCCAAAGCGGTAAGACGACGCTATTTCACGCGCTGGCCGGCGCGGAGAAGGCGACTGCGGCGTACTCGGCGGGCCGATTGGAAATCCACACCGCCACGACGAATGTTCCCGACGAACGCGTGGACATCTTGAGCAAGATGTTCAATCCGCGCAAGACCATTTACGCCAAGGTCACTTACGCCGACATTGCCGGCCTGGACAAAGGCATCACCAAGAAAGGCCTGCCCGGGCCGTTTGTGAACCAGCTGGGCCAGATGGATGCCTTTGTGCACGTACTGCGCGCCTTTCCCGATCCGCTGGGTGGCAACCCGATCGATCCGGCGGGCGACCTGGCGATCCTTGACACGGAGTTTCTGCTAAACGATTTGGGTGCGGTGGAACGCCGTTACGAGAAGATCCTGGAAAGCATCAGCAAGGGCGCCAAGGACAAAGACCTGGCGCTGAAAGAGAAGGCGCTTTTCGAAAAGTTGAAGGCGTGGCTGGAAGCAGAGAAGCCGCTGCGCGATCTCGATCTGACGCCCGACGAGATGCAGCTGACGCGCGGTTACGGCTTCCTCTCGCTCAAGCCGATGTTGATCGTGATCAACTGCGCCGATGAAGGCGCGCCGCCCGAAGTGCCTTATCCGCACCAGCATAGTGCCGTGGTCGCCTTGCGTGGCCGCCTGGAACGCGAGATCGCCGAGCTCGCGCCGGAAGATGCGCCGCTATTCATGGAAGAGTACGGCATCACCGAGTTGAGCCGCAGCAAGGTCATCCGGCTATCCTACGATCTGCTCGGCCTGCAATCGTTCTTCACGGTAGGCGAAGACGAAGTGCGCGCCTGGACTATTCTGCGCGGCGCAACGGCGGTTGAAGCGGCGGGCGCGATTCATACCGATCTGGCCAAGGGCTTCATCCGCGCCGAAGTCACGGCCTATCACGACCTGGTCGAACTGGGCAGTTTGAAGGAAGCGCAACACAAAGGCAAGTTCCGGCTGGAAGGCAAGGAGTATGTGGTGCACGACGGCGACATCGTGCACATTCGGCACAGCGGGTAAAGTAATGCGTACTGCGTAAAACGTGAACGAGGCGTCGGGGGAGAAGCTCTCGACGCCTCGTTTGTTTACCCTTCACTTTTCGAGAAAGCGTCCTACTATCGAGTGGTCGATTGGGACAGTTATAGTCTTGACGCAATTCATGATCTCTCGCTGTGGTTGGGATACGACGCTAACGATCGATTAGTCTGGATAGGGCGCTACCTGTCAGGTATGGGCTCAGCACCCATCGAAGAAAGACTTTCCGCCATCCAATGCCCGTGGACTTTTTCCCAAAGCGTGACGGCGCGGTAGCGGCTTGTTCTCACGTATCACACACCCCGCAGCACGTTCTCCCCGTGTGGTACAATTTTTAACGTCATACACAACTATCTCACTACTGGACTACATGACTACACTGATTTTGATTCGTCACGGCCATACCGACTGGGCCGACAAGAAACTAGCCGGGTGGCTGCCGGATGTGCATTTAAGCGATCAGGGCAAACAACAGGCCGAAGAGTTGCCACAGCGCTTGGCGGCGCTCAACATCACCGCGATCTATTCCAGCCCGTTGGAACGCACGCTGGAGACGGCGCAACCTCTGGCCAAAGCACGCGGCTTGCGGATTCACAAAGTCGCCGACCTGGGCGAGGTGAAATTCGGCGAGTGGCAGGGGCAAACGTTGAAGGTACTGTCCCATAAAAAGGAATGGAAGATCGTGCAGGCGGCGCCCAGCACCTTCCAGTTTCCCGACGGCGAATCGTTCCGCGAGACGCAGAGCCGCGCGGTAGGCGCGATTGAGAAGATCGTCGCCGGTCACGCTCAAGACACCGTCGTCGCCTTTTCGCACGGCGACGTGATCAAGCTCATCGTGGCCTATTATTCCGGCATTGCCCTGGATAACTTCCAGCGCATCGCCATCAGCCCGGCGTCGATCAGCGTGATCGAACTTGGCCCCGTGGGGGCGCGCCTGGGGCGTTTGAATGATACCGGTCCGCTGCAAAATCATCAGCAACCCAAGAAATAGTCAGTATGGCACGTAACCTTGATGTGAATCCCGTTTCTGTCGTCACCGTCGGCACCGTGGGCGAACCCGGCCAGCGCGTGTTTTACTTGCAAGCGCGGCACGGTCTGACCACCGTTACCATCGAGACTGAGAAGGAACAGGTGCGCGCGCTGGCGCTGGGCATTCATCAGTTTCTGGAAGAACTGGTGCAGCGCTTCCCCGAGCGCACCGAGCTGGACGACGTGCCGCAGAGCGAACTCAACCTGTCGCCGCCGTTTGATGCTGAATTCAAAGTCGGACAGATGGGGCTAGGCTACGATTCCGATCAAGATCTGGTCGTCGTCGTCGCGCAGTCGCTGCAGCCGGAAGGCGAACCGGAAGAGAATGCCGTCACGGCGCGCTTCTGGATCACGCGGGGACAGGCCAAAGCCATGGCCGACCATGCGCTGGAAGTCATCTCGCAAGGACGCCCCACTTGTGCCTTGTGTGGCCGGCCGATCAATCCCGAAGGGCATTTCTGCCCCAAGCGCAACGGTCACACGAAGGATCTCGTCATTCAATAGGATGGGAGTTTGGAGGTAAGCCATTGGAGGAATTCGGGTCTGCCAGCGAATCTCTCACAGCCCACACCCAACTTCCAGCACCGAGTCTCATGTCCTCACCAGCCGACTCCGATCACCTTTCCCTTTCCCTCGATCGCGCCCTGGATCTCCTCACGCGTGGCGATCTCCAGCCGCAAGGCCTGCTGCCGTGGGGCAGCAACTATACGTTTTTGGTCAACGTGACGCTCGGCGAATTGCAAACCGCCGCAATCTATAAACCGCGTGAGGGCGAGCGCCCGCTGTGGGATTTCCCCGACGGGACGCTGTGTCAACGCGAAGTCGCCGCGTTTGTCGTGAGCCAGGCGCTCGATTGGTTTATCGTGCCCCCCACGGTCCTGCGCGACGGGCCGCACGGCATCGGCATGGTGCAGTTCTACATCAACTGCAATCCCGAAGAACATTTCTTCACCCTGCAGGAAGAGACACGTTTCCACGATCAGTTTAAGCAGATCGCGCTATTTGATCTGCTCATCAACAACGCCGATCGTAAATCCGGCCATTGCCTGCGCGACGAGCAAGATCACATCTGGGCAATCGATCATGGCGTGTCGTTTGCCGTGGAACCCAAGCTGCGCACCGTCATCTGGGAATTTGGCGGACAGCCCATCCCTGTGCGCTGGGTGGAAACCCTCAAGGAATTTCGCACGCGCTTTAGCCAGCGTGACGATCCCGCCATCCGCGCGCTGTCCCAACTCCTCGATAAGCGCGAGCTGGCGGCGCTCAAGCGCCGCACGGATCAGATCATTCAAATGGGTTGTTTTCCCAAACCCCAGCCTGGCTATCGGCAGATTCCCTGGCCGCCGGTGTAAATCATCAAACCTCCGGGAGGTTTAACCGCCTAAAACGTGACACCCCTCGCTTGTCGGCCCTGCGTCTGCCTGTTACAATTTGGGGCATGAACGCCCAGACCCCTTCTCCCTCCGCACTTGTTTCCAACCCGTCCGCCGCTGAACGCGCCGCCGTGCTGCATACCTGGTCGATTCAGTCGCAATGGAATGCACCCACGGTGGTCAGTGGCAGCGGTGCGTGGTTCATCGATCAAGACGAGAACCGTTATCTCGATTTCAGCAGCATGGCCGAATGCTGCAACCTGGGCCATCAACACCCCAAGGTGATCGCCGCGATCAAAGCTCAGGCCGATCGGATGTGCTACGTCCAGCCGGGGTGGGGATCGGAACCGCGCGCCGCGTTGGCTTCACGCTTGATCGAGAAATCTGGCCTGACCGGCGGCAAGGTATTCTTCACATTGGCCGGAGCCGATGCCAACGAGAACGCCGTGAAGTTCGCGCGCTGGGTCACGGGCAAATCGAAGATCATCACGCGCTATCGCTCGTATCACGGCGCGACGCACATGACGCTCGATCTGGGCGGCGACAATCGCGCGTGGCACACGCAGACCGGCTTCGATGGCATTGTGCACGCGCTGCCGCCATATTGCTATCACTGCCCGTTCGGGTTGAAGTATCCCGCGTGTGGCATTCACTGTGCCGATCATGTGGCCGAATTGATCGAGTACGCCAGCCCGGAGAATGTGGCCGCTGTACTGGTCGAGCCACACGCGGGCACCAACGGCATCGTCGCGCCCGACGAGTATTGGCCGCGACTCCGCGAGATTTGCAATCGTTACAACGTGCTGCTCATCGCCGATGAAGTGATGAGCGGCTTCGGGCGCGTGGGCGAATGGTTCGCGTGGCAAAAGTACGGCCTCGAAAACGCACCGGACATGATGACGCTGGCCAAGGGCCTCACGGGCGCGCATGTGCCACTGGGCGCGGTGGTTGTAAACAAACGTGTGGCCGACTACTTCGACGATCATCTACTGGAAAGCGGCCTCACCTACAGCGGGCATCCCCTCGCCTGCGCGGCAGGCGTCGCGGCGATGGACGCTTACGAGCAGGAGAACTTGATTCAACGTTCGCGCGAGTTGGGCGCGTGGCTCATGACGCGTTTGCAAGAAATGAAGCAACGCCTGCCCATCATCGGCGATGTGCGCGGGCAGGGTCTGTTTGCCATTGTGGAGTTGAAGCAATTCGCATGGCCGCAGACGCTGCCACAGTTGAAGAAGTTAGTCAGTGAAGGACGCCAGCGCGGCATCTCATTTGCCGTGCGCGGCAATCTCATCGTCATCAGCCCGCCGTTGGTGATTGAACAAGAAGATTTGGCGCATGGGCTGAAGGTGATGGAAGAATTGCTGAGCTAAACGAGGAGGTGCAACGATGTCTTTAGCTGATTTACTATCGGCGTTAAAAGACCTGCCGCATAGCGACAAGCTGCGCGCCGTCCAATTCCTGGTGGTCGAGATCGCGAAGGAAGAAGACATCGCCTTGAGCTCAGGTACAACCTATCCTGTCTGGTCACCCTATAATTCTGTAGAGGCGGCCAATACGTTGCTCTCCACGCTAAGAGAAAATCAGGCCGGGTACCATGCCTAGTGAGGTGTAACAGGGACTTTAGCGAGCAATCGTCATCAGCCCGGCGCGGGTGATTGAGCAGGAACATTTGGCGCATGGGCTGGATATCTTGAAAGAACTACTCAATGGGATGTAGAGAAGGAGGACAAGCATGGCTAGCCAAGCATCTACCTACGAGAAACAATTGGTGCGCGAGATTGAAGCGACACCCAAAGAGTATTGGCCCAATCTGTTGCAGCTAATCCGACTGTTCCGTGAAACTGTGGAACTTAAACCGGCGGCGGCCTCGTTCCGCCAAGGCTGGAAAGAAGCGCAGAGTGGGCAGACCCGCCCTATCACCGAATTGTGGGATGGCATCGATGCGGAATGAGCTGCCGCACGTCCAAGTTGAATACACGCTGGAATTCAAGCGCAATCTGGGCACGCTGGCAAAGAAGTACCGGCACATTCGCTCTGACGTTCAACCCATCATCGAGCAGATTCAACGCGGAAGTTTTGTCGGCGACCGCATTCCGGGCACATCGTATGTTGTATTCAAGGCGCGTGTGAAGAATAGCGATATTACCAAGGGCAAGAGCGCAGGTTATCGGTTAATCTATCACATCAAGAAACCGAACCTCGTTATCTTGGTCACCCTCTATTCGAAGCTCGATCAATCAGATATTGCAGCGGGAAAGATCAGGCAAATCATGAAAGAGTTTGACGAAGCTGAAGAGTGATTGTTGTCGGCCTGCTGTTGGCGATTGAGCAGGAAGACTTAGCACATGGGCGGGATGTGATGGAAGAGCTGTTGTGCGCCATGCAGCTCTCAGATCAACGCAATCACATCTGCAATTTGCTCAGAAGCATTTATCTCGCAATTTGTGAGGTATCATGACAAGCACAGTGCAGAGCCCTATTAGAAAGTTAATGAGCAGCAACCGCCGTGTAGTCACATATGAGGTTGAGATATCCAACAGGCTACTGCACAAGCATCGTGTTGTAAGAGGTCGTGATCCACAATTCGTTATGAATGCTGTTCAAGCGCATTGCGATAAATGGGAAGAAGAAGTAAGGAAGAAGCATGCTATAGACGCCAAACAGCGAGAACGGCAGCAGAGGCAACGCTCAGCTGAAGAGAAAAAACAACTTGCCGGTGAGCGTACCAATGAAGCAACTGAGATCATAGAAGGACTAAAGGGGCTTCTAGGTCAAACCCTCAAAGTTAATGATGCTATTGACTGGGAAAAACTAAAGGATTTTTCACCCTTTTGGCCTGCTCCAGAGAAGCCGGAGATGCCAACACCTCCAACGAAGCCAGAGATTCCTCATGAGCCTATCGAAACCGATTCGGTTTATCAACCTCAATTGGGATTGTTGGACAAAGTCGCATCTTCACGTCGGGAAAAGAAACTACTCGAAGCAAAAGAACGCTTTCGCCAGGATCACGCACATTGGGAAGAAGAGAAACAGGAAGTTCTTATTGCTAACGCGACACGTGACGAGTCTTACGCCTCAGAGATTGAGAAACTGACGGAGGAGTATACAAAGGCGGTTTCTGACTGGGAAAAAGAAAAAGCGGAGTATCTGCAACAACAACGTGAGCAAAACGAGGGCGTTAATCGCCAGAGGGCTAGTTATCTTGCCGGGGAACCAGAAGCAGTCACGAGCTATTGCGATATGGTGCTCTCTCGTTCAGAGTATCCTGAATTCTTCCCACATGAGTATAACCTTGACTATAATTCTGAAAATCACATGCTGATTATTGACTACACATTACCTGCACCAGATGATTTGCCCACACTGGTAGAAGTGAAGTATGCCGCATCAAAGGACGATTTTACCGAAAAGCACCTTACGCCCTCTCAACTGGATAAGTTGTACGATGAAGTCCTCTACCAGGTAGTGCTTCGGACCATTCATGAATTATTCGAAGCAGATACGGCTAAAGCGCTTGACGCTGTTGTATTCAATGGAATTGTCAATTCAATTGACAAGGGCACTGGTAATGAAACTACTGCGTGTGTACTATCCGTACAAGCCAAACGGGAAGATTTCTTAAAGATCAACCTCGCAAACATTGAGCCAAAGGTTTGTTTTAAACAATTAAAGGGCGTAGGAAGCTCAAAGCTGCATAGCGTTACGGCAGTCGCACCAATTCTTCAAATTAGGCGAGAAGATGGCCGTTTTGTCACTTCGTATGAAGTCGCCAACCAACTCACTGAGGGTTACAATCTCGCCACAATGGATTGGGAAGATTTTGAACATCTTGTCCGAGAAATCTTCGAAGAAGAATTTACGAGTACAGGCGGAGAGGTTAAGGTTACTCGCGCTAGTCGCGATGGTGGAGTTGATGCAGTAGCATTTGATCCAGACCCCATTCGAGGCGGCAAAATTGTCATTCAGGCCAAACGATATATCAACACAGTAGGCGTTGCAGTCGTCCGAGAACTTTATGGCACAGTCATCAACGAAGGCGCAACAAAAGGGATATTGGTAACGACCGCCGACTACGGCCCTGATGCATATGAGTTTGCAAAAGGCAAGCCGCTCACTCTTTTAAGCGGCGCGAACCTCTTGCATTTGTTGGAAAAGCATGGACACAAGGCAAGAATCGATCTTCGTGAAGCGCGACAATTAGCAATGGAACAGCCTGCAAAGCAGGAGTGAGACGGTAAGGCAACTTGACCGAGCAAGACTTGCCCTTTGACATTGGCACTCAACTTCCACTTTGCTTCGCCTGGTCGCCAGCGACCGGGATGGTGCGCGCAACCTATCGGGTCGAAGTGGAAAGCTATGAACCACGCAGCGATCGCTTTCAATGCAGGATATTGGAACTCGTCGAGGCGAGCGGAGTCCGATCGGGCAGTGAGTTGACGCAGGAGATGCTCGATCGCTTAGTGGGCCAGCACGTCCTCGTGCCGCGTGAAGGGCTGAATGGACTTATCTTGCGACTCAAAATGACCACTTTGACAGGAGGCTTGAAGCGCCCTTATTTCTTCGATGAACCGCTTACCGCCAGCAACCAGCGGCCAGCAACTAACAACCAATGACTAATCCCCACACCCCACAGGAGGCATCAGCATGGCAGTAAAGAAAATGGTCAAGAAAGAGATTAAGAAAGTAAAGGCATCCGCCAAGAAAGTGGTCGCCAGGAAGAACGGCAAAGCCAATGGCAAGTTCCGCCTGACCTACGCCACGATGTTCAATCCGCCGGAGAAGATGCATACGGACTTTGACAAGGCCGTGGCCAAGTTCCGCGCGGAGATGGGCCAGGACGTGCCGATGTTGATCAACGGCGAGGATCGCTTCATTGAGACCAAGTTCGAAGATCGCAGTCCCATCAATACGGAATGGCTGTTGGGCACGTTCCAAAAGGGCGGCGTGGCCGAAGGGCAGGAAGCGCTGGTCGCGGCCAAAGCCGCAGCGCCCAAATGGGCCGGTTTGAAGTGGCAGGATCGCGTCAAGATTCTGCGCCGCTCGGCCGCGCAGATCGAGAAGCGCCTGTACGAAATCAGCGCGGTGGTCGCCATGGAGATTGGCAAGAACCGCATGGAAGCGCTGGGCGACGTGCAGGAAACCGCCGATCTGATCTATTACTATTGCGATCAGGTGGAGCGCAACAACGGGTACATCGTGCCGATGGGCAAGGATCCGCTCGTCGGCTGGAATGTGACCAACGTCAGCATGCTCAAGCCGTATGGCGTCTGGGTGGTGATCTCGCCGTTCAACTTCCCATTCGCGCTGGCGGGTGGGCCGAGCGGCGCGGCGTTGGTCGCGGGCAACACCGTGGTCTTCAAGCCTGCCACGGATACGCCGTTCTCCGGTCGCTTGCTGGCAGAGTGCTTCCGCGATGGCGGCGTGCCGGCGGGTGTGTTCAATTACGTGACGGGCGGCGGCGCAACGATCGGGCAAGAGCTAGTCTCTAACCCGCTGGTGGATGGCATCACCTTTACAGGCTCGTATGACATCGGTATGCACATCTACAAGACGTTTGCGACGGGCCAGTATCCACGGCCCTGCATCGCCGAGATGGGCGGCAAGAATCCGGCCATCATCACCGCCAAGGGCGATCTTGAATTGGCCGCGCAGGGCGTGTTGCGCTCGGCGTTTGGGCTGCAAGGGCAAAAGTGCTCGGCCTGTTCGCGGGTATACGTCGATAATCGCGTCAAGGATCGGTTCGTGGAGAAGCTGGTGGCGTTGACCAACAAGATCACCATCGGCGATCCGACGGAGCGCGAGAACTGGCTGGGGCCCGTGGCCAATAAGAGTGGCTATCACGACTATGCCAACTTCTGTGAAGAACTGTCGCAGGGCGGCGAGATTCTGACCGGCGGCAAGCAGTTGGTGGAAGGCGAGCTGGGCAAGGGTTATTTCTGCGCGCCGACGCTGGCCTATCTGCCCACCGATCATCGCCTGTGGAAAGTGGAGATGTTCCTGCCCATCACGACCATCACCGGGTATGACGATGTCAATGAAGCGATGAAGCTGGCGAACGACGTCGATTACGGGCTGACGGCCGGGTTCTATGGCAGCAAACCGGAAACGAAGTGGTTCTTCGACAACATCGAAGCGGGCACCACTTACGCCAATCGGCCGCAGGGCGCGACGACGGGCGCCTGGCCAGGCTTCCAACCGTTCGGCGGCTGGAAGGGATCGGGCAGCACCGGCAAATCGGCCGGCTCAATCTACTACGTGCCCACTTACATGCACGAGCAGAGCCAGACCACCATCGAAAAAGCGTAGCTCCAGTAACTAGTAAACCGCATTACGGAGACACAGAGTGTAGCACTTTGTGTCTCCGTGGTTTTCATAGGACGCCGAGCAATCGCTTCGTCTGGCGCCCCAGTCGTGATCATGCCTGTCACGAGTGACGCTCAGGAGTATAATCAAAAGTAAACCATATCGCTTTTAGCGGTTTCTTAAGGAGAACCCATCGTGCTTCAACGTCGCAAATCCATCCTTCACTATCTCGTTCTCGTGGCTGGCGGGCTGCTCGTGGCCGCGTGTGCGCGTCCTCAACCAATTGATACCTCTGCGCTCACCACCTTCACGCATCACATCGGCGTCTTCTCGCTGCAAGTGCCGCAGGCGTGGAAGCAAGTTCAAAGTGAGGCCCCCACCGAAGCCCTTGCGCTCTTTTCTGAACCCGGCGGGCAAGCGGAGCTGTCTGCTTATGTCGGCCTGCTCGATCGGCGGCTAAGCGAGACGGAGGGGCAGCAAATCGTCGCCGATTTGATCAAGGCGCTGCTCAAATCGCCCAGCGATCTGCGCCTCACGGATCAACAGCGGCAGCCCGATGGCACTTACGTGGCAACCCTAAATTTCACACGGGCCGGCGAAAAACGATCGGGCACGGCCCGCTTTCGCGCCGAGCCGTTGGCGCTGTCTGGAGTCATCCTCAGCGGACCAGAGGCGAGTTGGGCGGACTTTCTAGCGGCGATGCAACCCGCCTTGGATTCCTTCAAAGTCAGTCTTGAGTACGTGCAAGGCACCTACTTCACACCTCTAAACGAGGAGCTGTATGCGTTGGTCATACCCGTTGACTGGGAAAGCCGGCCCGGTCCCGATTTGAAGCGGGTTTACTCACGGAATGGACAGCTGCAAATCGCTATTGCGCAAATAGCCGAGGAAAAAGCGCTGACGACCAATGAACTGGCCGAGAGAGGCGTCAAATTAGGACTTCGGGTTCTGGGCCGGGGCACGCATACTGACACAGAACAATTGCCTGACGGCCGGATGAAAGTGTTCATCGAACGAGGCACGGACAGCGCTATCGGGTATATTGATCAAAAAGACGGCTTTGTCATCGGTTTGTTTTTTGAGGTGGCGACAGACCGTTTAGCTGATTATCAACCCATCATCGATTTCATTTATTCGACCTATATCACCGGCAGGTAGCAAAGGAGGGTTATGAGCAAAGTCATGTCTCTCAGCCAGGCTATCGATCGCTTTGTGCACGATGGTGCTGTGGTCTATGCCGCCGGATTCACCCACCTGATCCCGTTCGCCGCCGGGCATGAGATCATGCGGCAACGCAAGCAGGACTTGATCCTGGCCCGCGCCACGCCCGATCTCATCTACGATCAAATGGTGGCGGCAGGCTGCGCCCAGAAGATCATCTTTTCGTACAGCGGCAACCCCGGCGTCGGATCGCTGCGCATCATCCGGCAGGAGATGGAAGCGGGACGCCTGGCGTATGAAGAATACTCTCACTTCGCCATGATCACGCGCGTGGCCGCAGGCGCGATGGGGCTGCCGTTTCTGCCCATGCGCCCGACCGGGGGCGAAGACCTGGCGCAGGCGAATCCTCAATATCAGAAAGTGCGTTGTCCTTACACGAAAGCGGATCTCGTCACGGTGCCCGCGCTGAACCCCGACGTGGCGATCATCCACGCCCAACGCGCGGACGCCAACGGCAACACGCAGATCTGGGGTATCGTCGGCGAGCAGAAGGAAGTGGCCTTCGCCAGCAAGCACGTCATCATCACCGCCGAAGAGATCGTCGACGAAGCCGTCATCCGCTCGGATCCCAATCGCACGGTCATACCCGACATCGTCGTCAGTGCGGTGTGTCATGTACCGCACTGTGCGCATCCGTCATACACACAGGGCTACTACGATCGCGACAATAAGTTCTACCTGGAATGGGATAAGATCAGCGAAAAGCGTGAGACAGTAGAAGCCTGGTTAAACGAGTGGGTTTACGGTCTGAAAGATCATGGCGAGTATTGGGCT
>JAUQXC010000353.1 GCA_030834825.1 Thermoflexales bacterium | reverse complement strand
CGGCTCACTGCGCTGTGATTGTGGTGAACAGCTGGAACGTGCTCTGCGGAAGATTGGCGAAGTTGGCCGGGGTGTGGTCGTTTATCTGCGCCAGGAAGGACGCGGCATTGGGCTGTTGAACAAGTTGCGCGCCTACAACTTGCAGGATGATGGTTACGATACCGTGGACGCCAATTTGATGTTGGGTCATCGCGCCGACGAGCGTGATTACACACCGGCCGGCTTGATCCTGCGTGATCTGGGTGTGCGTTCTCTGCGCTTGATGACGAATAATCCGGCCAAGCTGGAAGCCCTGGATGCGGTGGGGGTGCGGGTGCTCGAGCGCGTTCCTTTGCAGCCAACCGTGCATGCCGACAATCAACATTACCTGGATACCAAAGTCCGCCGCATGAAACACTTGCTCAATCTGCCGCTGCGCGAAGGGCACGACGATCACAAGCCTGGAAATGGCTCTGGTAATGGGAAACACTGATCGGCCGCGGGTCACGTTGACGTACGCGCAAAGCCTGGATGGTTCCATCGCGATCCGCTCGGGCGTCCCGCTCGCACTGAGCGGGACGGAGTCCATGCACTACACGCATCAACTCCGGGCCGCGCATGATGCCATCCTGATTGGCATCGGCACAGTGTTGAGTGATGATCCGCGCCTCAACGTGCGCTTGACGAGCGGACTTTCACCGCGCCCGATTGTGCTCGATAGCGGGCTGCGTTGTCCGCTGCGGGCGCGCTGCCTGGAGGCCAATCGCCGCCCGATCGTCGCGACCACTGCTCGGGCTTCGGCGCTGCGCCGGCATGAGCTGGAAGCGCAGGGCGTCACCGTGATCTCGATCACGTCTTGTTCCGACAACGAGTCTTATCTCGATCTGTCGGCCTTGCTCAACGTCTTAGCCGCGCAAGGCATTCGATCGCTCATGGTGGAAGGCGGCGCGCGGGTGATCACCAGTTTCCTGCGCGCGCGTCTCGTCGATCGTTTAATCATTACCATTGCGCCGGTATTGGTGGGTGGTGCGCATGGTGTCATCGATCTGCTGGGGACCGACGAGAGCGGCTTTCCCCGGCTGCGGCAGACCACCTGGCAGCAGCTGGGCAACGATTGGGTGGTGGCAGGCTTTCCAGACTGGAGCCGCCCGTGATGGTGCGCCGCTCTGTCTGGTTTGAGACACCTTATGAAGTGTCGGTGCACGAAGAACGATTGCCTGAGCCGGCTTCCGATCAAATGTTGATCCAGACCGTCGTTTCCGCCATCAGTGCCGGGACCGAGTTGTTGTTTTACCGGGGACAAGTCCCCAGCGATCTGCCGCTTGATGCGACCCTTGCCTCGCTGTCAGGCACGGTGCGCTATCCCGTGTGCTACGGCTATGCCTGTGTGGGGCGCGTGATTGAAGTTGGGGCACAGCTCGATCGGGTCTGGCTCAACCGGCTGGTCTTCTCGTTTCAACCGCATACCACCCACTTCACCGCGCTTACCACCGAAGTCTTTCCGCTGCCCGCCGAACTATCGCCGCGCCAGGCGGTCTTTCTGCCCAATATGGAGACCGCCGTCAACTTCCTGCTCGACGGAGCGCCTCTGCTAGGCGAGCGTGTCGTCGTATTAGGGCAGGGCGTGGTCGGTTTGTTGACGACAGCCTTGCTGGCTAAAATGCCTGTCGCGCCGCTCATCGCCTTCGATCGCTTTGCGCTGCGACGTGAGCAGGCCCGGCGGCTCGGTGTGCAGGCTGTTTTCGATCCCGTGGCTGACTTAGATCGCGCCAACGATCTGCTAGGGGAGGGCCGCGCCGATTTGACCTACGAGCTGTCCGGTCATCCCGAGGCGCTCAATCTGGCGATCGCATTGACGGGCTTCGCGGGCCGCATTATCATCGGGTCGTGGTATGGCCGCAAAAGTGCGGCGCTGGAGCTGGGTGGACGCTTCCATCGCAGTCGCCTGCGGCTGATCAGCAGCCAGGTCAGTACGCTGACCCCGGACTTGCTGGCGCGCTGGAGCAAAGATCGCCGTCTGGAAGTGGCGTGGTCGATGTTGGGTCGGGTGCCCGCCTGCGATCTGATTACTCACACTTTTGTAATTTCTGAAGCGGCCCAGGCTTACGCACTGCTCGATCAATATCCTGAGCGGGCCGTGCAAGTTGTCTTCAATTACGAGTGAGGCGTGCATGTATACCACAGCCGTTAAACGCGATTTCGTGGCGCAGCATTATCTCATCGGCGGCGATTGGGGTGCCGAGAATGAGCCGCACTCGCATCACTATCAAGTGGAAGTGCAGCTCATGGGCGAAACCTTGGATGCGCACGGTTATCTGGTGGATATTGTGGAGATTACCGGCGCGCTGGACGAGCTGGTGGGCCAATTGCGCGATCAGACCCTCAACGCTCTGCCGCAGTTTGCCGGACGGAATCCCAGCATCGAGCATCTGGCGCGGCTTTTCTGCCAGTCGTTCACGCAGCGCCTGCAGGCGGCCAACCTTTCGCGGGTGCGGGTGCAAATCTGGGAAAATGACATTGCGTGGTCGGCTTACGAACAAACCTGTTAGGCCCCCGGTTTCTGAGGGAGGCAACCGCATGCGCGCCGGTCTGATTATCTATGGCAGCCTGGATACCGTTTCGGGCGGTTATCTCTACGATTGTCAGCTCGTGGAATATTTGCGCGGTTGCGGCGACACGGTGGAAATCTTCTCACTACCCTGGCGCAATTATCCCCGGCATTTGCTGGATAATTTTTCCAACGCGCTTTACCGGCGGGTGCGTGCCACCGAACTCGACGTGTTGCTGGAAGATGAGTTGAACCATCCTTCAGTGTTGCGCCTCAATCGCCAACTGCGTGGACAAGTCCGTTACCCCATAGTCTCGATCGTGCATCATCTGCGTGGCTGCGAAACTCATGCGTCTATTCTGCGCGCCGGGTATCGTTGGATCGAGCGGCATTATCTGGCGAGCGTGGACGGCTTCATCTGCAACAGTGAAACGACACGGCGTACGATTGCGGCTGCGCTCCAGCGGGCTGAACTGGCCCGATCAGTGGTGGTCCCGCCCGCGGGTGATCGTTTCGCTTCGACGATCACTCCGGAGATCATCGAACAGCGCGCGCATGAAGCGGGGCCGCTGCGCTTGGTATTTGTCGGGAACGTGATCCCGCGCAAGAGACTACTCGTTTTGCTGGAAGCGCTGCTGCAACTTCCAACGGGGCTGTGCCAGCTCACGGTCGTGGGCAACACCGACCTCGATGAATTGCATATGCGCGTCGTCAATCATCTCTTCATGGTGACAAGTTTGTCGGGTGTAACCTTGACTGGTGCCATCAGCGACGCCGAGCTCGCCGCGATCTTGGCGCATAGCCAGGTGTTAGTGGTGCCGTCGGATTATGAGGGATTCGGCATTGTCTACCTGGAGGGCATGGGCTTTGGCCTGCCGGCGATTGGCACGACGTCGGGTGCCGCAAAAGAGATCATCACGGATGGGTTGAATGGCTACCTGATCCCGCCGAACGATCCGGTGGTGCTAGCCAAATGTCTGGCGACGCTCGTTTCCGATCGAGATAAACTGGCGCACTTGAGTCTGGCTGCGCATGAAAGATTTTTAGCGCAGCCCAGTTGGAACGACAGCCTGGCGCGCATTCGGCAAGTGCTGCTTCAGTGGATAAGCGATCCGACCAGTCAGGGTTGAGGAGGAGGACACATGGCTGCTCCACTCACATAGCGGCTAGCCGGTGCTGTCTGCCGGGTTCTAGCGGTGAAGGCCAATACTGGGTGTGACAGTGGGGAACCAGACATCAAATGATCTAGGCGCGCAGAATCCTCTTTGCGCATGCCGCGCGGCAGATGGCGGACCACGCCCACACGCAGTCCCTCGCCGCGATGGCGGGGAGTACCGAGTTGATAAGTGTGTAGCTTCAGCATGATCAGACTTTCCCCAGATTCAACTCCTCTGGCGCCAACGAAAACTTGAGGCTGGGCTTTGCGTCTATGAATTCCAGCGATTGATGCCGGAAGTAGGTGTTATACAACTCGGCATAGTGCCCACGCTGCGACATCAGTTGATCGTGGTTGCCCTCCTCGATGATGCGCCCGGCGCGCAGCACGATGATCCGATCAGCAGTTTTCACCGTTGAGAGCCGGTGCGCGATCAGGATCGAGGTGCTCTTCGCCAGGATCAGATCCAGCGCCTCTTTGATCTGGCTTTCCGTGAAAGGATCGATGCTGGCTGTCGCTTCGTCGAGAATGAAGATGGCCGGATGCTGGGCCAGTACGCGCATCAACGCGACGAGCTGGCGTTGCCCCATCGATAGGCGGGAGCCGCGCTCGCCGACTTCGGTCGCCAACCCGTTAGGCAGCACGTCCAGCCATTCGCCGCCGCCGATCTGCCGAGCGATGTCCTCCATCTCTCGTTCGGAAATTTCCGCGTTGGCATAGCGGATGTTGTTCGCCACCGTACCCGCAAACAAGAACGGTGTCTGCGAGACGATGCCCAACTGCCGGCGATAGCTGTTCAGCTCAAGCGCCCGAATGTCCTGTCCGTCGATCAGGATCGCACCGCTTTGAAATTCATAGAAGCGCGCGATGAGTTTGGCGATGCTGCTCTTGCCCGCGCCCGTATGACCCACCAGGGCCAGTGTTTCACCGGCGCGAATCTTCAGCGAGAAATCATTCAGCACCGCTTCCTGCGGCGAGTAACGGAAGTTGACGCGATCGAATGTGATGGCGCCGCGCAGCGTGGGGGCCGGGCGCTGATCGATCTGGCGCACCACCGGTTCTGCATCGATCAACGCGAACACCCGCTCGGCGGCCGCTAAGCCTGCCTGGAACTGACTCCAGAACGCGGCGATGTTGATGACGGGAAACCCAAACCGATCGATGCTGGCGACAAACAGATACCAGGCGCCGATCGAGATGTCGCCCGGCGCGGCGGCCAAGCCGCCGAAGTAAACGAGGATCGCCGTGCCCACCCCCGTCAGCGCGTTGAGGATGGGAAAGACGTTCGCCAGGACAAAGCCGCGCCGCAAGTTCACGCGATACGAGATGTCGTTGATGTCGATGAAGCGCTGATACAATGACGCTTCCTGCCTAAAATTTTTGGCGATACTAATACCGGTGACCGCTTCTTGAATGGAGGCATTCACTTCGCCCATCGCGCGAAAACCCTGCCGCGTTGCGCGCCGCGCCAGTGCGCGAAAGCCGCTGGCGGCAAAGTAAGCGACCGGCGTCATCGCTAACATCGCCAGCGTCAAGCGCCATTCGATGGTGAACAAAATCGGCAGCAGGATCAGCACCGTCAGGACCTGGCTGATCACATCGGTCACCAGGGTCACCATCTGCGCGAACTCCTGCGTGTCTGACGTGATGCGGCTGACGATCTTGCCGGTCTCGAACTCATCGTAGAACGACAGGTCGTGTTTGACTGAAGCATTGAAGGCGTTGCTGCGCAAGGCCAGCACGACATCGCCGGTCACGATCGCCGTCAGCCGTCGGCGTACCAGATTGCTCGCCCAGGTCAACACCCCGGTGACCAGCACGACCAGCACCAACCCGACCAGATAGAGATCCGCTTGGGCCTGGACCATCGATTGCACACCGCTCGAAACCAGCAGTGGATTGAGCGCGCCAAGAATGGCCATGAAGATGGTGAGGGCCGCCAGCGCGAGCATCCGTCGGCGGAAGGCGCCGAAGTAATGCAGGATGCGGGCCATCAAGACCCGATCGGAATAACTGCGGTCATAGGCCTCGGCATTGAGGCCGCCAAACATACCCATGGGAACTCCGTAACCAGTTGGTCATGCTTATCTGGCAAAAATGTTGCGATACGCGCCGGACTTTTCGAGCAACTCCTCATGCGTGCCGATCTCCGCCACGCGGCCGAGTTTCATCACTACAATCACGTCGGCCCAGCGGATTTGCGAGAGCCGATGCGTGATCAGGATGGTGGTGCGTCCCTGCGCGGCAGTATAGATGGCCTGTTGAATCTGATCTTCGGTGGCACTATCAATGGCGCTCGTCGCATCGTCGAGGATCAGAATCTTGGGCTCGGTCAGCAGGGCGCGCGCCAGCGCCAGGCGTTGGCGTTGTCCACCGGAGAGCGTCACACCGCGCTCGCCAACGATGGTGTTGTAGCCGTCCGCAAACTTCAGGATGAACTCGTGAGCCTGCGCGGCTTTGGCCGCCGTCTCGACCTGTTCCTGGGTGGCTGCGGGCTGGCCGAACTTGATGTTCTCGGCCACCGTGCGCGAGAACAGGAATAGATCTTGTTCAATGATGGAGATCTGCGAACGCAGCGCTGCCAACTGCCACTCGCGCACGTCCACGCCGTCGATCAACACGCGGCCTTCCGTTGCATCGTAAATCCGATTGAGCAGTTTGACGATGCTGGTCTTGCCCGAGCCGGTTTGTCCCACCAGCGCGACCGTTTGGCCGGGCTGGACGTCAAAAGAGACATCTTCCAGCACCGGCGCTTCCGACCGATACTGCAGCGTGGCGTGCTCGAATTGAATCGCCCCGCGGATCCGCCCCGCGTACCCGCCCGTGTTTTCGTCCAGGTTTGTCTCGGCGTTGATCAGCGCCAAAATACGGCGTGCGCTGGTCAGGCCGGACGCGATTTGCGGATAGGCAAAAGCCGAAGTGAAAGTGGGAAAGCCGAAGAGTAGAATCAAGCCGTTATACGCCACCACTTGACCCACATCGATGAGACCCTGGTGGTGCAGCAGTAGCGAATGGGCCAACGCGACGGCCGAGGCGATGCCCTGCCAGAGCAGGGGCATGAAGCGCGACTCGATGTAACCCTGCTGCACAAACGCGTCGCGATAGGCCCGCGCCTCACTCTCAAACCTCTCGATCGCTTGATCTTCCTGGGCGGCCCCCTTCACCGTTTCAATGCCTTCGATATTCTCGGCGAGGGTGGCATTCATGTTGCCGAACTGCCGCCGCACGGACTCGGTGGCCGGTTTTAGTTGTTGGAGATAGTGCTGCAACGAAATGAGGTACAGCACCAGAAAGGCCAGTGGCGTGATGATCAACGCCAGGGAAATTTGCGGCGCGATGACCAGCGGCATGATCAGAAACATGAACGAACCGACTACCAGGTTGACGCCGGGATTAAGCATCAAGTTGATCTCGCGCACGTCGTTGGTGGCGCGCGCCATCACGTCGCCCACCGACTGCTGATCGTGGAACGTCATGCTCTTGCCGATCAGGCTGGCGTACAGCTCGTGGCGGGTGTCGCGTTCCAGCCGCTGCCCGATGACCTCGCTGCCAAAGTTGCGGCCCAGTTGCAGCACGGCGCGCACGACTTGCGAAAGGATGATCCCCAGCGCCGCGCCGCCGATCAAGGCGTAATCGATGGGCGGGTTGACCACGGCGTTGAACGCCTGGCCGATAAAGACCGGCATCAGCGCCGCGCCGGCGGCATTGCCGATCGCGCCGAGGACCAGGACCACGATCCAGATTTTATTGCGCAGCACGTGTGCCAGAATCCAGCGTGTGGCATCGTCACGTCGCGTGGGCGTCCACTTCAATTGAATCGAGAATTCAGAGTGCATGTGGTTCGTGTTGAGATTTCGGAAGTTTTCAAAAATTTGGGTTGACCATTCGCCATGGATGGCGCAGGGCAGGGCGGTGGACAAGAAGCGGAACAACCCGGATGGCGAGTTGCTCCGCAGTCTGGTGAGTGCGTGTCGTCGCGCTTGTGTTGTAATCTTACCGCAGATCGGTCAATGCTGCGAGTAAAACAGGAATAGAGAGTATACCGCAAAAGTGTCGGTGACTTTGCTTTAAGCCTGTGTTTCTCGTAGCACTTGTTGAATCAGGGTCAACAGCGGTCCGCGCTCTTCAAAGCCTTGTTCGTTCAACGTGCTGATGGCGAGATAGATGCGCGTGTGGCAGCGGCGCAGTAAGCCGCGCACCAGTCTCAGCAACGTTGCCTGGCGCATGGCGACTTCCTCTTCGTCTCCCCACTTTTTGTCTGCAGGCCAATGGCGGCTCAACACATAGGGATGCGTCAGGGGTTGATACAATCTCTCCCACCAGGCCGGGCTGCCGGCGTTCAGCCAGAATTGATACCCTACCGATTCATTGCTCAGCAGGAACGTATAAGCCGGAGCGAGCAGTACCGCATTCTGCTTTTCAGCATACACACTTTCGACGAATGTCGCGGCGACGACGCCGGCGCTGACCAGGCGCACATAGTCACGCCCCACATTCGGATCGAGGGTGGCGGCATAGGGATCGGGATTCACGGTCTGCCGGAACCGACGGGCCGATTCGACGATCTGGGCCGTGATGCGGCCCGGATCGATCTGGCGGTGAAACCCATAGCCGGGTTGCGAGAGCACTTCGCCGAAAAGTCGTGCAAAGAAGACATCGAGCGGCGGTTGCGCCTCAACCTGAGCGTAAGCCTGCAACCAGGTGCGCAACCGTTCGAGCCTGGCGCCAACCTCGAATCCAATGCGTTCCTGTAGATTAGGGTTGAGATTTTCAAAAGTGCGCAGTTCGGCCTCCCCGGGACGCCCCCCGCGCGTGTGATACAGGCGCTCGGCCAGCAGATGCCCGCGCGCCGGATCGAGCTGATCGATCGAGAGGATGATGGCTTGCGCCACATCGGCCTGCGGCGGCACCATCTGCCAGTGAGGGTGTGCCAGCGCGGCAAGTGTCAGCAGTCCGCGTGTTACGGCTTCCTCATTCAATGAACGTGAGGGACGCAGCGAGCGTGTAGGAATTTGGCGGCGCTGCAAGCGTTCTTCCAGGGCGAAGCGCAGGGCATCGCTCAAGAACGGCGCCAGGATCACAATGTCCTGCGGCTCGACTTGTTGTTGCCTTAATTCAGCGATCCGCGTCACCACCCAGTCGAGCATCTGCGGATGGAAACGTCCGCCGCCGTAAGCCAGGGCTGCGTGCAAGTCGTCTGTTCGCATAGGCAGATCGCTATCAGCCGTCAAAACGTGTGTGATCATCGCTTCAAGCGCCTGTACGGCCGGTGACATCACGCGTGATTCGCGGAGCTCGACGACTTCGTCACAGACCGATCGCAGGGTACTGCCAGATCGGGCATCCGCGCCCAGGAACGAGCGATACCCGGCCTCGGTGTCGTATACCAGCAAGGCGGAAGCTGTCTGCGGAATCCAAGTGCGCAGCAGATCGTGCGTAAAAGGCGTCTCCTCTTCCACGTTATCAAAGATCAAATGCCGATAGCGCCCATAGAACTTGTCGCGAAACCAGTCCCGTTGGAGCAGACCTCGAAAGAGTTCGATCTGCAAAGAGAAATCGAGCAGGTTGTGTTCCAGGCAGTAGGCACGAAAACGGTTAAGGCAATCCTGCACTTGCGCAAAGGTGACGATCTGGGCGGTCGGGCCGCTCCAGGCAGCCATCAAGCGTTGGCTCACATCCTCGAAAGGAAACCCAACGACAGCGGCCTTGTTAAGATTGTCGAGCAATTGGGTGTAGATCCGCTCAGCTGCCAAACGCACTTCTTCGAAGTAGTAACGTTCGGTGATAAAAGGTTGGACGACACGTTCCAGATAATACTGCGACGTTTCCAGGCTTAGAAACGTCGGAGGTCGATCGGGTTTGGCGAAGCCTGCCTCGCGGGCGATGGCGGGCCATAAGAGTTCGACTGCGCGCCTGGCCAGGCCGCCGATGGTGAGTGTGTCGATCTCGTTGCCGGCGGGCAAAGTGGAATGGCGCAGGAGCGTTTGGTAGGGTTTCAGTAAACTGCGTTGTGGCGCGACGACCAGAATCCCCTCCGCTTGAGCGCCAGACTGGATCAACGCCTGCAGGTGATCGACTGCTTGAGTGGTTTTACCGGTTCCGGCAGGGCCGGCAAGAAAAGTTCGATGCGTAGCCATGAGATCATTGTAGCACGAGGCAAGGGGTTCGCGTAGGCAGATCGAGATCGCGAAAGCGGATGAATTTAATGTTACTTAAAAAAGAAAACGCTATGCGAAACCTACGCGTCGCGCCTTTTCGGCGGGCGCAGGGTTGAGCCGCGTTTCAGCGATTCAGTGCCATACTTGTGGCGAATCTCGTCAACGGTGCGGGTGAGGCGATCCACGCGATCGTCCCTCTGCTCGAAAAGATCGAGTTGACGTGCAGCCAGACTCAACTGGCGTGCCGCCACGCCAATCAAGCGCACCGCACGTTTATTCCAGTTGTGCTCGAACAACGACCAGGCCTGCG
>JAUQXC010000028.1 GCA_030834825.1 Thermoflexales bacterium | reverse complement strand
CTGGGCGGTGGGCTTCCGCAATCCGTTTCGCTTGACACGTGATAGTGTCACAGGCAAGGTATATGTCGACGAGAACGGCTTCACGTGCAGCGATCGCGTTTATCTGTTGGTGCGCGGTGGCAATTACGGTTGGCCGTTATGGGATGCCTGTCAGGACGATCCCGGCTACGAGCAGCCGATCTATGAATTTCGACCCGCGATGGGCATCACCGACATTGAGGTGTACCACGGTCCGCTCGAAGATTGGGATGGCAAGGTCTTCCTCTGCGGCTTCAACGCTCAACCCCTGCGTGCCTTCTCCGTGGCACCCAACAACCTGCTCGTTAATGAAAGAATCATCGCCAGTGGTGGAGCCGGGTGCCGGCTGGCACTAGGCACACGCGCCGATGGAGCATTGCTCTATTCGTGGCAGGGCGATCAGGGCCGCGTGTTTATCATCCGCCCGGCCGCGCCACAGCCGCGTTTAGCGGCGGTCTTGTCCACCGACACCGTACAGCCCGCTGCCGGACAACGTGTACATTACACGCTGGATGTCGCCAACCTCGGCAGCTGGACGTCATTTACGGCGACGCTGCCGCTGCCCGATCAGCTGGCCTACCTGCCCGGTTCCACCTTCGGCGGTGCACTCTATCTCAGTGACACGCACCAGCTTCAATGGACGGCCGCGCTGGAGATCAGCCGCTCACTGCGCGCAGGCTTTGCTGCCACTTCATTCGTGACTGGCTCACCGATCACAACCACAGCGTTGATCACTGACCGTCAAGGTCTGACCTATACAACGAGTGTGGCAATCACGCTGCGTGCCGGATCAGCGCTGGAGACAAAGGTCACGCCGAATCGATCGGGCGTGGCTTCAGGCCAGCCCTTCATGTTGATCTACCAGCTGTGGAATCGTTCGATCACGGACACGACTTTCGCTTTGACGACAAGCTTGCCCGGCGAAGCGCAGTTCGTGCGCGGCCCGTTCACGGCGACCGTCACGTACGATGATGCCGCGCACACGCTCAATTGGCAGCGAGCGCTGAAAGCCGATCGGGCGGTGTTAGCCGCCGCGGTGATCAGCGCCACCCGCTCGGTTGATCGCACGATCGGGTTCACCACCACCCTCACCACTGAGGCGCTCACCGCCGATACGCTGCTCGAATTTATCAATCGCGTCATGCTCGATCCGATCATGGCCTTCCTGCCCTTGATCGGCAGACAGACCAGCGCGGCGATCGACTATCGCGTCGTGACAAACGATCAGCCCTTCGAGCGGCGCGGCACTCCGCCAGGCAGCATCGACAACCTGGCCGCGCCGACGGTGTGCCAGCAATGTCACGTCTACACCGCCACCAACATCTATGCCTCGTGGTCGACCTCGGCGCACGGTTATGGCGCGAGCGATCCCGTCTTCAACGCCGCGTTGTTCAACGCCAAACGGCAGGTGAAAGATGTAGAGCACTGGTGTACACAGTGTCACCAGCCGGAAAACTGGCTGCAGGGCCATCCGCTGGACGAGCAGAATCGCTCCGGCATCACGTGCTCCGTCTGCCATCGCGCCATCGCGCCGGATAGTGCCGACGTGATCGATCAAGAAGCGCTGGATCGCGCACAACGTATGGAGCTCATTCCGCCGCGCTGGCGCGAGATCGGCGGCAGCGGCGCCTTGATCATCGATCACTATGACATCCGGCGCGGCGCCAACTTCACGAACCTGGGTGCGCCACACAGTGTGTGGCAAAGCCCGTATCAAGGCGAATCGGCTTTGTGTGGTAGTTGCCACAGCGTCTATGCTCCGCACCTGGCGCCCGATCCGGTGACGGGCGAATTTGTCTTAGGCCGCCCGGACGTTGCCCATGGCGAGAATCCCTTCTTCCTGCAATCGACGTATCCCGAATGGTTAAACTCGCAATACCCTGGGCAAGATAAACAATGTCAGGATTGTCACATGCCGCGCAAGCAAGGTTACGTAGCTTTGCCTGAACCAGGAAGCAATGCCATGCCGCGTCTGGTGCCGATGCACACCTTTGCGGGCGGCAACCTGTTTATTCTTGACATCTTCGATCGCATCGGCGGCTTGGCCGATACCGGCGAGGCGCGCGCCGCCGTGACCAACCTGCTCACACAATCTGTCGCACTCACGTCGACAATCAATGGCAGCATGCTCGACGTTGAAGTGATGTGTCTCGCGGGGCACAAGTGTCCCACTGGTTATGAAGAAGGCCGCGCGTGGATTCTACAAGTGGAGCAGCTCGATGGTGCGGGTCAGCGCGTAGCCTGCTCCGGTTGTTGGGATGAAGTGAAACACACGATCAGCGGCTATGGAGCCGGCCCGCTCGATCCCACTTACGATCCTGAGCTTACCGAATTTGCCGTGCACTTCGGCGTGACGGGCACACACGCGCTGCAATTGGGCATGATACCCGGCGCATCGTTTAACCTGGCGCTGAACAACACGGTGATTCGTGATACGCGTATTCCACCGTGTGGTTGGGAGGCCGCCGCCTATCAGGCGTTGGGCATTGCGCCGACGGTGCCGTATGCCCCCGGTAGTTGCATGGCCACCGTTCACTATCAGATCAAACCGGGTGCAACTCAGATCGTGGTGAGCGTCTTGCATTGGAGCCACACTACACCTTACCTGGAATTTTTGCGTGAGGTTGGCGGTGAGTTTGGACGCACCGTCTGGAATGCGTGGCAGGCCAACTTGAATGCGGGCCAGGGTCGTCCAGTGGCGATCACGACGCAGACGGTAAATGTGCCAGGATGGCGATGAACGTCCGACAAGTGTCAGCCAAAGTTTTTGCACGGCCTGCAGGGCCATGCTATGATTGAACCATGTCCACCGACCTCCTCATCACCCATGCCTCACAGCTGTTGACGATCCCTGCGCATGATCATGGTCCGCAGCGCGGTGATCGCTTAGGCGATCTGGCCATCATTGCCGACGGCGCACTGGCGGTGTCTGACGGCGCGATCGTCGCACTCGGCCCCACGACTGATCTCGCCGCGCAGTATCCAGCCGCGCGCATCATCGACGCCGGCGGGCGCGTGGTCATGCCCGGCTTCGTCGATCCGCATACGCATGTGGTCTTTGCGGGCGATCGCGCCAATGAATTCGAGCGGCGGATTGCGGGCGCCACCTACATGGAGCTCATGAACGCGGGCGGCGGCATCATGTCCACGGTGCGGGCGACTCGTGCAGCCAGCGTGGAGGAGCTGGTCGCTCAGACTCGCGCACGGCTCGATCGTATGTTGGCGCATGGCACGACCACCGCCGAAGTGAAGACCGGCTACGGGTTGGAGACGGCCGCCGAATTGAAGATGCTCGACGCCATCACCCGGCTGGCGGCGGAACACCCGATCGATCTCGTGCCCACGTTTCTCGGCGCGCACGCCATCCCGGCTGAATACAAAGGCCGCGAGGACGAGTACACTGCTTTAGTAGCCAATGAAATGCTGCCGGCCCTTGCCAGCCAGCCGCCAACAGCCAGCCGCCCACTGCCATTTGTCGATGTGTTCTGTGAAGACGGCGCCTTCACACTCGATCAAACGCGGCGTATTTTGGAGAAGGCCCAGGCACTGGGCTTTGCCTTGAAGATTCACGTCGACGAGTTTGAACCGTTGGGTGGCACGCGGCTGGGCGTGGAACTGGGCGCGATCAGCGTCGATCATGTGGTGACGACGCCTGCGGAAGAGATCGAGTTGTTGGGCCGGAGCGACACCATCGCGGTGAGTTTGCCCGGTACGCCGTTCGGTCTGGCACAGCACGCCTACACCCCGGCCAGGGCGATCCTGGCGGCGGGTGGGGCGTTAGCGTTAGCGACGGACATCAATCCCGGCACGACGTGGAATGAAAGCCTGCAATTGATTGTGGCGCTGGCCTGCCGTTATTTGCAGCTCACCCAGGCGCAGGCGTTGGCCGCGGCGACGATTAACGCCGCCTATGCCATCGGGCGCGGTGAAGCGATCGGGTCGTTGGAGGTCGGCAAGCAGGCCGATGTGCTGATCATGGACGTGAGCGATTACCGCGCGATCGGCTATCGCTATGGAACGAATCTGGTTCAGACCGTCATCAAGCATGGAAAGATGATAGAAACCGGGTTTCTCCCGGTCAGATAAAACAGCATTCAGGCCCGGAGAAACCCGGTTTCTCCTTTCAGGAGGCGAACTTATGAAAGTCAGCGAGATCATGACGACGGAAGTGAAGACGGTGAAGCGCGAGACCTCGGTCAATGCGGTCGCCCAACTGCTGGGCGCACACGACATCAGCGGTGTGCCGGTGGTGGACGACGATTATCACGTGGTGGGCATCATCACCGAGCTCGATTTGATCGTGCGTAACACCCGGCTGGAGATGCCGCGCTTCATCGAAGTGCTGGACTGGGGCAAGATTCCGCTGGAGCGGCCCGGCCATGCCCGGGAACGCCTGCAACACATGCTGGGCACGCACGCTGCCGACATCATGACGGCGAAAGTGGAAACCATTGGGCCGGAGGCCACCGTGGAGGAACTGGCGGAGCTGATGGTCAAGCGGCGTTTCAATCCTGTGCCCGTGGTCGACGCCGCCGGCAAACTGATCGGCATCGTCAGCCGCGCCGATCTGGTCGATATGATGGCCGAACAGTTGGAGTAAGCCAGGCAGGACCGAGCCGTTGTGGGGTTGTTCGACCGGATTCCGGGCCAGAGGCTGGGAATCCGGTTTTATTTTGGAGGATCTGTGGCTTCTTTGAATGTGCAGCAATTTTTGAATGCCAATCCCGTGCTGGGCATTGTGGTGCTGTTCGTCATCGGGATCGTTATCGTCCTGGCGGCGCGCATTGCGCGGGAAAATGCCGGCTGCCTGGGTCATGTCGGCTGTGCGATCGTCCTCGTCGTGATCATCTTCTTCTTGCTGCGTTTTCTGCTCTTTCACGTCTAGCTGTTCCCCGAACGCAACCGACTGCACCTCGACAAAATAGAACGAGGCGAGTGAGTGACTCGCCTCGTTTCTGATTCACCGGTTGCCGAGCTCAGGCCATAGGCCTCATAAGTCTATTTCTGTGCCACTTGCTCCGGCGTGATGCCGGCCATCAACAAGCCGAGCTGCTCGCGGGTGGCCGTCTTGGCCTCCACGGTGGCAATGATCTTGCCGCGATACATCACCGCAATCCGATCGGACACCGACATCACCTCGTCCAGTTCGGCGGACACCAACAGCACTGCCGCCCCTGCATCGCGCTGCTCAATGATGCGTTTGTGAATGAACTCGATCGAGCCGACGTCCAGGCCGCGCGTGGGCTGCGCGGCGATCAGAAGTTTGATCGGGCGTGAAAATTCGCGCGCTACCACCATCTTCTGTTGATTGCCGCCGGAGAGGGCTTCGCCTTTCGTGTACACGCTGGGCGTCCGCACGTCATACTGTGCTACCAACCGCTTGGCGTGTTCTTCGATCGCCTTATTGTTCATCGTGCGGCGGCGGGCGTAGGGCTCCTGGTGGTATGTGTTCAAGATCATGTTGTCCGCGATGGGATAGCTCTTGATCATGCCAAACTGATGACGATCTTCCGGCACATGCGCGATACCGGCATCCACCAGGCGGCGTGGCGTGGCGTTGGTCACGTCTTGTCCGGCCAGGATCATCTTGCCGCCAAAGGAATGGGTCAGGCCGGTCAGCGCCTCGACCAATTCGGTCTGCCCGTTGCCCTGCACGCCGGCGATGCCCAATACTTCACCGGCACGGACTTCAAGCATCACACCAGCCACCGCTTCGTGCTCACGTTTGTCTTTGACGCGCAGGCCTTCCACGTGCAGGACGACCTCTTTCGGCTGGGCCTTTTCCTTCTCCACGGTAAGCAGCACTTCACGGCCCACCATCATGGCGGCCAGGCTGTGCTCGTCCGAGGTTTGCGGCGTGGTCTCGCCGACGACGCGCCCGCCGCGCAGCACCGTAATGCGATCGGCGATGGCCAACACTTCTTTTAGCTTGTGGCTGATGAAGATGATCGAGACGCCGCGCTGGGTCAGTTCGCGCATGATGCGGAACAGATCGTCGGCTTCCTGCGGCGTCAGCACCGCCGTCGGCTCATCCAGGATCAAAACGTTGCAGTGGCGGTACAACGCCTTGATGATCTCCACGCGCTGCTGCACACCGACGGGCAGCTCGCCGGTCATGGCATTGGGATCGATCTCCAGCCCGAACTGCTGTGACAGCTCACGGATGCGCTGGGAGGCCGCCCGCCGATCGAGCTGCAGACCTTTAATGGTTTCGTTGCCCAGCACGATGTTCTCCGCCACGGTAAAGACCGGGATCAACATGAAGTGCTGGTGCACCATGCCGATGCCCAAGTTGATGGCATCCGTCGGCTCTTTGATGTGAGCCTCCTGTCCATTCACAAAAATCTGGCCGTGGTCGGGATGATACAGGCCATAGACCATGTTCATCAGCGTCGTCTTGCCCGCGCCGTTTTCGCCGAGCAGCGCGTGAATTTCGCCCTTCTTCAAATTCAGGCTCACTTTGTCGTTGGCCAGGACGCCCGGAAATTGCTTGGTGATATCTTTGATTTCGAGTGCACTGATCTGATCGGCCATGGCTATTCACCCTTCTCGTACGGAATGCCGTCTTCCGCAGGCGCAGTGGTGCGGCCCACGATGCCCGTCAACGCCACCATCGTCAAGACGTAGGGCAGCATGCCCACGATCTGCGATTTCTTCAAGAAGTCCAACTCCGGCGGCACCAGGGCCGAATAGAACTGCAAGTTGATCTGGAAAGCTTGCGCCGAGGCGAAGAGCAGCGCCGCCGCGAACGCGCCTACCGGTGACCAGTTGCCGAAGATCAGCGCGGCCAGCGCGATGAAGCCGCGTCCGGCCGTCATGCCCGGCTCAAACGCGCCGACGGATTGCAGCGTAAAGAACGCACCCGCCAGCCCGGCGATCGCGCCGCCGATCAACACGTTGGCGTAACGCATCTTGTAGACATTGATGCCCACCGTGTCTGCCGCGCGCGGATGTTCGCCCACTGCCCGGGTGCGCAGGCCCCACACGGTCTTGAAGATCACAAACTGCGTGACGATCACCAGAATCAAGGCCAGGTAGGTGATGGGCGGTTGATTGAAGACGCCACCGATGAGCGGCAGATCAGACAGCAGCGGAATCGGCATACGGCTGAGCGTGCCCGCCGATTGGAGCTGGTGCGCGCCCTGCTGGAAGAACAGTTGGCGATTCAGGTAACCGGTCAAGCCGACGGCCAGAATGTTGATCACGGTACCGCTGATGATCTGATTCACCTTGAAGCGAATCGATAGTACGGCGTGCAGCGCGGCGAATAAGAGCCCGGAGAACATCGCGATGAGCACGCCCAGCCACAGCGCAGTTTGATCGGGCAAGCCCAGGCCCTTGAAGTAGCCGGCGGCGATAAACCCGAAGAAACACGAGCCCAACATCATGCCTTCAATGGCGATGTTCACTACGCCCGATCGTTCACAGTACAGGCCGGAGAGTGCGCCCAGCGTCAAAGGTGTGGCAAACGTGATGGTGGTGGCGATGAACGACGCGACGATGTCGGCGACCGTATTCTCCACACGGCCAATCAACACTGTGATGAGCAGCAGGATCCCAATCACGGTCGCGATCATGATGTAGCGGCGCGCATTACCCAAGCGCGACCAGAAACTGGTCTGAGGTTGTGCAAGCGGAAGCGCTTGTGTGGTCATGGCTTAACCTCCCCATCCGCGGGTCATGATCACTTCTTCCTTGGGAGCGCGGATGCGATAGACGTAGCGGATAATCTCGTCGGCGGCGACGAACAACAAAATCAACGCCTGCACCACCGAGATAATATCCACTGGAATTTGTGTCAGGAACTGCATGCGGGTCGCGCCGCTGCGCATGGCGCCGAACAGGATGGAGGCCAACACCACCCCGAATGGATGGGTGCGCCCCAATAGCGCGATGGCGATGGCATCAAACCCGTAGCCCAACGCAAAACTCAATTCGTGCCGGTAGTTCAAGCCTGCTACTTCGACAGCGCCCGCCAGGCCGGCCAGCCCACCGGAGAGGAACATGGTCAACACGATGGTGCGGCCAACGTTGATGCCGGCGTAGCGGGCTGCGCCACTACTGGTGCCGACCGTGCGAATTTCAAAGCCGACGGTCGTCTTCCACAATAACCACCAGATCAAGAAGGCGACGATGAGTGCCAGGAGGGTGCCCCAGTGCACGCGCAGCGCCGGATTAGCGAAGATCGTGCCGATGTGGGCCGTCTCGGCGATGGACGGCGTACGGGCGATGACGTTCGTAGGGCTGGGATCTTTCATCGGGCCGTTGAGCAAAAACGACACCAGGCCCAGCGCAATGTAGTTCATCATAATCGTATTGATCACTTCGTGTGCGCCGGTCCGGGCTTTAAGCCAGCCGGGAATGGCGCCCCATAAGCCGCCGGCCAGTGCGCCGCCAATGACGACGAGGGGCACGTGAATGATTGCCGGGATCGTCGTGTCGAGCATCCGCGGCAGCCCATAACCTAACCAGGCCGCCGCCAGTGCGCCCAGCGCCAACTGTCCTTCGGCGCCGATGTTGAACAGGCCGCCTTTGAAAGCTATGGCGACGGCCAGACCGGCAAAGATGTAAGGCGTGGCCCAGATGAAGGTCTCTGAGATCGCTTTGGTCGTTCCGAATGCGCCTTCGATCAGACCGCGATAAGCCTCAAGTGGATTGCCGCCGGAGATCAAAATGATCAAGCCGCCGATGACAAGCGCGGTGAAGACAGCCAGGATCGGAACGAGGATCTTTTGACCGAGGCCGGAGAAGCGGTTGGGTTTCGGGGCAGAGGGGGGAATCACTACCGTTGCTTTTGCCATACCGTTAACCTCTTAGCGTGGGATGAGTGACCTCATTATATGCATATCGGCAAAAAAAGGGAAAGAGATTAACAAACTCTTTCCCCCTTAGTTGTTGGGTCGTCGTGCCGAGCGAGGCGACGAATGTGATCGGCTCCTCCAGGCTTCTTCACTTCGCTCAGAATGACGAACAGAAACCGGCCTGAGATTCTTCGTCGCCGCTGCGCGGCTCCTCAGAATGACGTTGGGACGCGGTCTCGTGATGTGAATAGGCCGCCAACACGCGGCTGGCGGCCTATTCGGTTGATCGAATCGGTTTACTCAGCCGGCTTGGCGGGCGGGACGTCAGTCTTCAACTCGCCAGCTTGCAGCTTGGTGGTGATCTCGTCGACTTTGGCCTTCACATCCGCGGGAACCTTGCTGTCCCAATCGTGATAGGGGGCCAACGCGGCATGACCGTACACATTGCCATCGGTCCACTTACCACTGGCGTAGTCCTTGATGATGTTGAACACGCCGGGGACGATGAGTTTCATGGCGCTGGTGAGCAGGACCGACTGAGCTTCAGGCACCGTCAGGTACTGATCGGTGTCCACGCCGATGACGGGAATGCCCTTCTCGACGCCACCGAGCAGCGCGCCGTTGCCGGTCTTGCCGCCAGCACCGAAGATCACATCGGCGCCCTTGTCAA
>JAUQXC010000352.1 GCA_030834825.1 Thermoflexales bacterium | reverse complement strand
TGCCATTACTACAACGAACAGGGCGAAGAAGAGAATTTCACGGTGCGCGATAACACCCTGCACATGCTGCCCTACGGCTATCACACAGTCGTGAGCGCACCCGGCTACACCACTTATTACCTGTGGTTCCTGGCTGGCAATCAACGTGTCCAGGCGACGGTGGACGATCCGCAACTGGGCTGGGTCAGCCGGACTGTGTCGATGCTGCGGAGCCTGGGGCATTAGCTAAGGAGCGCCATGATCCTGGATCAGTTTAAGTTGGATGGGCGAGTCGCGTTAGTCACCGGAGCCGAGCGCGGCCTGGGTCAGGCCATGGCCCTGGCGCTCGCCGAAGCCGGGGCCGATGTCGCCGTGCTGGATCGATCGGATGCAGTGGAGACGCAAGCGCAGGTGATTGATCTGGGACGACGCGGCCTGAAGCTGCAATGTGATCTGCGCGAAGCGACGGTGACTGATCTTGCGCAGATTGTCGGGCAAGTGGTGAATGATCTCGGTCGCCTGGATATTCTCGTCAACAACGCCGGCATCATTCGCCGCGCACCGGCCATCGATTTCAGCGCAGCCGATTGGGATGATGTCATGCAGATCAATCTGCGGGCTGTTTTCTTTCTCGCGCAAGCCGCGGCCAGGGTGATGATGCCGCAAGGCGGCGGCAAGATCATCAATGTGGCCTCCATGTTGTCGTTTCAGGGCGGAATCCTGGTGCCCTCGTATACCGCGTCCAAGAGTGGTGTCGCCGGTTTGACGCGCGCGTTGGCCAATGAGTGGGCCAGTGCCCACATCAACGTCAACGCAATCGCGCCCGGCTATATGGCGACCGATAACACCGCTCCGCTCCGCGCCGACGAAGGCCGCGCCCAGGCGATTTTGGCCCGCATCCCGATCGGGCGCTGGGGAACTCCCGACGATTTGAAGGGCGTGGTTGTGTTCCTGGCGTCGGATGCGGCGCGTTATCTGCATGGCGCGATCGTGCCAGTGGATGGTGGCTGGTTGACCCGCTAAATCCAGAACGACGGGCCACGATCAACAATCGGAAGGAGCGCAGCTATTGACCAGATCGATCAAGTTGAATCTCACTCAGCGGTTCTCAACAATCAGCATCAACGCCTGGCTATCCCTGGCGTCCAGTACTGTAACCGCACCTGCGCCTCGTGAGCGCAGCGGCCCCGAACCGAAGCCCAAAATTTGATCTCGAGGAGGATCAAGCATGAACGCTTACTCGAATCGCCGCAGTTTGAACGTTGCTCTTCTCGCCGTATTGGTGCTTAGCGTCATATTGAGCGCCTGCAGCCCGACCGCTGCCCCAACGGCTGCGCCAGCCGCCCCGGCCGCCGCCAACCCGACCAGCGCACCTGCGGCTGCACCGACCAGTGCGCCCGCTGCGGCTGAGCCAATCACGCTCAAAATGACCGCCTGGGACGTTGCCAAGACGCCCTACTGGCAGGCCGTGATTGACGCGTTTGAGGCACAGAATCCGAATATCAAAGTGGAGCTGCTCGATATTTCTTCAGCCGAGTATCAAGATAAACTCAATGTGATGCTGTCCGGTGGCGATGACTCGGATGTCATAACCGTCAAAGATATTCCGGGCTATTCCGCGATGCTGACCAGAAAACAGATCGTCCCGTTGAACGACTATGTGGCGAAGGACAAACTGGATCTGAGCGTCTACAGCGGCGCGGCCGACGAGCTGACCTTTGAAGGTTCGATCTATGCGCTGCCGTTCCGCAGCGACATCTGGATTCTGTACTACAATAAGGACCTGTTCGACAAAGCCGGCGTCTCGTACCCCACCAACGATATGACCTGGGCGCAGTTCGATGCGACCGCGCGCAAGCTGACCAGCGGCAGCGGCGCTGATAAGGTCTATGGTACGCACTTCCATACCTGGCGCTCGACGGTCGAACTGCCGACGGTGCAAGATGGCAAGAACTCGATCATCGCTTCCGACTATAGCTTCATGAAGCCGATATATGACATGGTTACGGCCATGCAGACAGACGGCATCATCATGGACTATGGTTCACTGAAGGCCGGCAAAATCCACTACTCGGGAGTTTTCCAGAACCAGCAGGTGGCGATGGTCCCCATGGGCTCGTGGTTCATCGGCACACTGATCGCCGCTGAGGCCAAGGGCGATGTTAAGTTCAAGTGGGGCATCGCGAAGTACCCGCATCCGGATGGCGTGGCGGCCGGCACCACCGCGAGCACGTTGACGTCGCTCGCCATCAACGCGAATGCCAAAAACAAGGCTGCCGCCTGGGAATTCATCAAGTTCTACAGCGGGATCGAAGGCGCCAAGGTGCTGGCGGCTACGGGTAACCTCCCGGCAATTCGCACGCCGGAAGTGCTCAAAGCCTATACTTCGGTTAAGGGTGTGCCGGCTGAGGCAGCCGAAGCCTTGCAGACAGCGAAGGTTCGCCTTGAACTGCCTATGAATGCGCACGCCAGCGCGATTGAGAAGATCCTGAATGAAGAGCACGATTTGATCATGACCAACTCCAACCCCGTGGATCAAGGGTTGGCCGCAATGTCGAGTCGTGCTAAAGAAGAACTGGCTAAGTAGCCGGCGTGTTCACGCTATCGGCGGGAGAGGTCTCGAAACGTCGCCGGGACTCTCCCGCAAGCTAAGCCCTGCCCCGGCAGGTTGAGCGCAAGACAGGTTGCCAGGCCAGATACGCATGGCCTGGCAACCCCGGCTTATCAGCCGCAGAACGAAAGGATGGCGAGACTTATGGCCGTGCAACTAAGCCAACTCAGGCCAAAGGTGGCGAGCGAGGGGCGGGGGAAACGCAAGCAGAACCTGATTGCCTACTCGTTCATCCTCCCCAATCTGCTGGGCTTCGCGATCTTCACGTTGGTGCCGATGGCCCTGTCACTGGTGCTCGCCTTCATGAACTGGGACGGGGCCAATGAGATCAGCTGGGCCGGACTGGATAACTTCACGGGGATGCTCAAAGACTCGACTTTTCGGATTGCCCTCGGCAACACGCTCTACTACGTTTTCCTGACCGTGCCACTCACGATGGCGGCAGCGCTGGCGTTGGCGATGCTGCTCAACCAACCGCTGCGCGGGCGAAACTTCTTCAGGACCACTTTTTTCTTCCCTTACGTCGCCTCCCTGGTCGCCGTCGCGGTGGTCTGGAACATGCTTTTCAATCCGGCCGCTGGACCCGTCAACCAGCTGTTGATGTCACTGGGCGTACAGAATCCGCCCCGCTGGACAGCTTCGGTCGATTGGGCCATGCCGACCGTCATCATGGCCAGTGTCTGGAAGGGAATGGGTTACTACATGCTCATTTACCTGGCCGGCTTGCAGGGTATTCCCGTGTCGTTGTATGAGGCGGCGGCCGTAGACGGCGCCACTGCCTGGCAGAAGTTTCGCTATATCACCTTGCCCATGCTGACGCCCGCGACTTTCTTCGTCAGCATCATGTGCACCATTGCGGCCTTCAAGGTCTTCGATCTGATTCTGGTCATGACCGACGGCGGCCCGGGACGCGCCACCAATGTGCTGGTGGTTCATATTTACAACACCGCCTTCAGAGAGTTCAGATTTGGGTACTCCAGCGCGATTGCGCTGGTGTTGTTTGCGAT
>JAUQXC010000351.1 GCA_030834825.1 Thermoflexales bacterium | reverse complement strand
GCTGCCACTCCCGCCTGTGCCCGGTAGGAAGTGAAGACCATCAATGGCCACACCGGGTTGCCGCTCGCATCGGAGTTGCGTGGCTTGTCCCCGCCATCGTAGTAGGCGTATTCCACCGTCGGATAAGTCAGCGTATCGGGGGGTTGAGCGACCTTTTTCAACCGTCCAAAGGTGTCGTAAGCATACGACGTGACCGCACCATCTGGACTGGTCTGCGTCAGCATGACTCCCAGCACCTTATCCCAGGTGTAGGTGCGCTGCTGGACGGGATTTGTTCCAGCCAGGGCAACGCGTGTAACGAAGGAGTTATATTGGTTGGTATCGTACTCGGCCGTCGACACCCGGCCTTCGGCATCGGTGATCGAGGTGATATTCCCAGATGTATCGTAGCCATACTGCACCGCGCGCCGGGTTGCGCCCAGTCCCTCTTCCTTCTTGGTTAAGCGGCCCTGGGTGAGCGTTTGCTGGTTGTACACCGTGGCATTATCGTAGTACAGGAACGTCTGAAACTTGAGACCCGGCCCCCCATTGGGAGTAATTCCTTCATAGTCATTCTTCCAACTGTTTTTGGCGATGATCCACACATTGCTCGCTTCGTTATAGACATAGCCATAGTGCGTTGATTTCTCGTCGCCGATGTCCTCCAACCGCGCCAGCTCGACCTCGTCCACATAGATCGAGGCATTGCTAGTAACCTGGTAATCCAGGTGCAGGCGCACCGCCCCCGTCCAGTCGGCCGGGTAGATCACTTCTACCGTCTTCCAATTCCCATCACCTGGGTTAGTCCTGCTGCTCGATTGGCTATTATTGGGATTAGGATCGGGAATGGTGTCGTGCAACCTCAAGCGGAACGTACCGCTGGCGGTGGGGCTTGACCATTTCACACGCACACGCGCCTTGTAGGTCGCGCCCGGCACCAGGCCGCTGACGTCTTGGTAGACGCCGCCTGTGTTGTCTCCGCTAAACTTCAGGACATACCTGCCGGCAAACGCCCCTGTTTCTCCCGTAGTTGTGACCGCAACCGGTGACCCGCCGTAGTAAGTCGTCCAATTCGCCAGATTCCCGGTACCCCCATCGAAGCCAGCATTCAACACTCGCAGACCAGCCCCGTAATCGTATTCAGATCCCATCTCGTTATAGTTGCCGACGGAATAGCTCTTGCGGGTGCTGTCACCGATCTCGCCGCTGAAGCGTGTGGTCGTTTGGTCCGCCACGTAAGCCCACCACACCGGGCCATTACTCGCGTTGCTCCACGTCGTATCCTGAACCGCCAAGATCGCATTGTTGTTGGCTGGGTCGAGTGTCTGGACTTTGTATTCGCGTCCCTTGATCCAGGCTGGATTGGCGTTCTTGAAATAGTGCTTACTGCGGGCTACCGCTGTGTCCCCGTCCCACTGCGTTTCCGTCACTTCACCAAACCCCGACAATTTAACGAAGCGATCAAAGTCACAGGCATCGCCACACAGCAAGGTTGCTCGTGATGCACACGCTGAGAACGACCCACCTCCCCACTCGGCGTCGTGACATATACCCCCATACTCATAGGTGGTGTACATATCGGTGGTGTACATATCGGGCGAACTTCCTCCCGTCGAGACACGGCGACTGCTCACAACGTAATCATTGCAGCCGCCCCAGTTGCAGTATCCGCCATAGGCTCGCATGCCGTCAATGTCGGGGTAAGTGAAGGTCGTGATA
>JAUQXC010000350.1 GCA_030834825.1 Thermoflexales bacterium | reverse complement strand
AGGCCGCGTCGGCCACGTACAGCTCGGTGCGGCTGATGGGCCGCTCGATGGTTTCCAGGCCTAGTTCATGGCTGGCCAGCTCCATGACGGTGCTGCGCGTGATGCCTTCCAGAATGTCCTCGTACACCGGTGGCGTAATCAACTTGCCGCCGCGCAGGATGAAGAGATTCTCCGCGCTGCCTTCACAGACATGGCCGCGCTCGTTGATTACCAGTGCCTCATCATAGCCGTTCAGCACCGCCTCGGTTTTGAGGAAAGCCGAGTTCACATACGCGCCCGTAATCTTGCTGCGCGGCGGGATGTTGTTATCGCTAATGCGCTGCCACGAGGCAAAGCCGGCGTGTGCGCCTTCTTCGTTTTCCACATAGCGCCCAAACGGCGTGGCGAAGATGCAGAGATCGTCGTTGAGATCGTGCAGCCGCACGCCGATCTGCTCGTTGGTCTTGTACGCCACCGGGCGAATGTAGGCGTCACTTTGAAAGCCTTCGCGGCGCAATAACTCTATCGTGAGGTCGCACAATTGCTCGGCTGTATAACGCGGTGACATCAATAGGATTTTGGCCGATTGCAGCAGGCGCTGATAATGCTCCAGCAGGCGAAAGACATACAGCTGGCGATCATCGTCATTCCAATAACCACGAATGCCTTCAAAACAGCCGGTGCCGTAGTTGAAGGCATGCGTCATGATGCTGATCTTGGCCTGCTCGATGGGGACGATGGCCCCTTTGAAGAACGCATATTGTGTCACAGTGATTCCCTCCCTGTAAGATATATTTCTGAGGACGTTGGCTGGTGGTAAGACCAGCGGCATTATAGAAGTGATCGAGGGGGGTGTCAATTGACCGGGCTGTGACTCAGTGCGATAATGATTATCGCTTCAGGCTTAACAACGATGTTCCCTGACCACGGCCCCAGCCAAAGCGAGCATTCATGGCAACCCGCGACGATCAAACTGTCTTGACGACCCTGGCTTTCCTGGCCCAAGCCAGTGGTCAACTCGATGCCTTCCGCAATCGACTCAAACAGCAAACGCAGCTGCACGCCGCGTCATTTGTCGAATGCCGTAACTACGGCGACGATGTCTACATTTGCATCTGCTTGGAAGCTACGTTACGGGAAAATCAGACACTGACTTGGTGGCTGGATATCACTCCGCGTGAGGGCAAGTGGCTCATCGAGGCCTGCGCGTTATGGAACGGCCGCGACCCTGTGGTGCAGGCTCCGCCGCAGTACGTGATCGATTTTCAGGCAGTGCGCGATGAGGTCCCCGAAATTTTGGAGCAATTGCTGCAGGCGGGCGCAGCCGCGCTGGATGAACTCAGGGCACCCCGCCCACCGTCGGATAAACCGTCAAGCGATTGAGGCGGTGTGCATCAATTCTAGCTTCGTGCACCTGATCGGATGCCGGAGAGTCAATACAACGAGGTAAGGGATGAATGTACCGCGTGTCGGTGTCGGTGTGATGATCGTACGGGATGGGCGCGTCTTGCTGGGCCGTCGCATGAGCGGCCAGCGCCCCGGTTGGTGGGGCTGGATCGGCGGGAAACTGGAGTTCGGCGAGACGCTGCAAGACTGCGCGCGGCGTGAAGCGCGTGAAGAGGCCGGTATTGAAGTGACGAATTTGCGCCTGCTCTGTATCTCGTCCATCCTTGTCGAAGATCAGCACTGGATCGATGTGGAGTTTCTGGGTGACATCGTCTCTGGTGAGCCGTATGTTGCCGCGCCCACTGAATTGACCGAATGGGCGTGGTACCCGATCGAGCAGTTGCCAGGTCCGCTCTTCGAACCGGCGGCTTGTGCCTTGAAGTCGTATCAGACGGGGATCGTGATGAATGAGTGGTAGAGGGATGAAACAAAGAAGCAAGGTGACCTTCGAAGATGTTCAATCTGCCGCGGAACGGCTGTATCGCATCGCCCACCGCACGCCGATCGCCACGTCGCGCACATTGAACGAGCTCGTCGGTGCGCAGGTGTACTGCAAGTGCGAGAGCTTGCAGCGGGCAGGGGCGTTCAAATTTCGCGGTGCCTACAACGCAGTGAGTCAGCTCAATGACGAGCAGCAGAGGCGCGGCGTAGTGGCCTATTCGTCGGGCAATCACGCACAGGCGCTGGCGCTGGTCGGCAGGTTGCTCCATACGCCGACAGTGATCGTCATGCCGAACGATGCACCCGAGGTCAAGCTGGCTGCGACGAAAGGATACGGCGCCGAGGTCGTGCTGTACGATCGAGTGGAGCAGAAGCGTGAGGTGATCGCGCGGCAGCTCGGCGAGGAGCGCGGCTTGACATTGATCCCTCCGTTCGAGCATCCGCACATCATTGCAGGGCAGGGCACAGCGGCGCTGGAATTGTTGACGGATGTGCCCGACCTCGACGTATTGATCGTACCCATCGGCGGCGGTGGATTGATCAGCGGGTGCAGCATCGCGGCGCATACCCTGAAGCCGGACCTCCGTATCTTCGGCGTCGAACCGGATACCGCCAACGATACGTTCCTGTCACTGCAAAAAGGCGAGATTGTCTCGACGCCGCAATCGCATTCGATCATGGACGGCCTGTTGCCGACGGCGCCGGGCGAACTGACCTTCTCGATCATGCGGCGACATTTGGAAGCGGTGGCGCTGGTGACTGATGGTGAGGCGGCTAACGCGGTGCGCTTCATGCTCATGCGCCTCAAGCTGCTGGTCGAGCCAAGCGGCGCGGCGCCAATCGCGGCGCTGCTGGCAGGCCAGATCCCGAACGTGAAGGGCAAGCAGATCGGCGTGGTGTTGTCGGGCGGAAATGTCGATGCGGGAAAATTGGCGGAGATGCTGGCAAGTCATGAAGCAACTTGAGACCGATCGCTTGTTCATCAGGGAATTGACTGACGCCGACACCGAAACCATCTTGACGGTCTATCTCAACTCGGCGGATTATCTGGAAACGCAGACGCCGGACGAACCGTCCAGCGAGATGGTGCGTGAGGATCTGCAACTTGCTGCGCAGTACGGCAGCGTGACCTGCGGCATCTTCCGGCGGGAGACGGAACAACCGATCGGGGTGATCAGCTTCGTGCCACATTCGTTTCGCGGCCAGCGCGACTACGCCTGGCTGTCACAGTTGATGATTCAGGAGCACGATCGGCTGGAAGGGTATGGCACGGAAGTGTATCGAGCCGTCGAAGTGCTCATCTTCAGTGATGTGGAAGTGAAGCGCATTGGTACGCTGTTGATTCCGCAGTTCGATGCTTCGCTGCGCTTTGTGGAGAAACTGGGCTTTGAACAGGTCGGCGGTCCGTTCAAAAACAAGCTGGGTTACGGGTTATACTCATATGTGAAGAAACGGCCGGGTCAGGAAACGCCCGGTGAGAAAATCTGGCATGACGCGCAGCGCGCGCTGCGCTCATAGGCTTTGCACAATCCGGCGTGCGCTGGTACACTTTGAGGCGCACCCAACTTTTAGTCGAGGAGCCTGTATGCCTGACTTGATTCGCGCCTCTGTCGATCTGGCTGCCCAACCCGACGAGGTCTATGCCTATGTCATTGATCCCGCCACCGGGCCGATGGTTTCACATGCACGCGAGGTGGTGGACGTGACGCAAGATCAGGGGCGTGTGGCGGCGTTCAAGACGAAGCGCGGCACGGTGAGATATGTGACGCAGGCCCCCCCGCACTATCTGGAAGGCGAGTATCTGCAGAAGCAGCTGCGGGCGCGTTACGATATTCGCTTCGAAGCGATTGGCGACAGCCAGACCCGCGTCTCGATCGATGTGAATATCCAACCCCAGGGCTTGCGCGCCAAACTTCAGGGACCGCTGCCACGCTTCCGCGTCAAGGGCCAGCTCCGCGACTGGCTGGCGCAAGTGCAGAAACATTTCAACGCCAAGAAATAACAGTAGGGGCAAGGCAACTTGCCCCTACTCTATTTGGGTAATTGACACCGTCGCATATCGGTTTAGAATTATCCTATCTCGTCGAAACCATCGCTGGGCGGCGAGTAAAATTCAAAGGAGGAGAAAGATGAAGACGTTTCATGTCGTCAGTCTGTTGCTGGTTGCGTTGCTGCTGCTGGCCGCCTGCCAACCGGCGGCAGCTCCCTCAACGGTGGCCCCCACCCAACCGACCGAGCCGGTTCAATCCGTGGAACCGACCAAGCCAGCGGAACCTGCCGCCGGCGCACTGCCCGATCTGGGCGGCAAGGAAGTGACGATCGCGATCGAGAACGCGTACATTCCCTTCAACTATGTGCGGCTCGATAATGGTCAAGCCGAGGGTTGGGACTACGATGCGCTGGCCACGATCTGCAAATTACTGAACTGCAAGCCGGTGTATAAAGAGATCGGCTGGGATTCGATGATCACGGCGGTGTCACAAGGTCAGTTTGATGTGGCGGCCGATGGCATCACGATCACCGATGAGCGCGCGAAGGTGGTCGATTTCTCAGACGGCTACATCACCGTCGATCAGCGTGTGATGGTGCAGAAGGATTCGCCGATCGTGAGTGCCGAGGAGTTCAAGACGAACACTCAGTTGAAGTTGGGGACGCAGAAGGGCACGACCAACTACGAAGAAGCCGTGAAGATGGTGGGTGAGGAGCGTGTGGCGGCGTTCGATACGTTTGGCGACGCCGTGCAGGCGTTGATCAACGGCGACGTGAACGGCGTCGTGATCGACGACACGGCCGGCGTGGGCTACGTGGGGGTGAACGCCGACAAGATCAAACTGCTGCCCGAGAAATTGGTGGGGCAGGCCTTGGGCTTTGTCTTCCCCAAAGGCTCGGACTTGGTGGAGCCGTTCAACGCGGCACTGGCGGTGATGCGGGCCGATGGCACGCTGGAGGCGTTGGCCAAGAAGTGGTTCGGCGGCCCGCAGATCAGTCCCGATCAGATCGGGCCGGGCGCCTACGCCGAGCCGACACCGACAACTCAGCCGTAAGAATAACTCGACTCGAGAACCGGGGCTCTGCTGCAGAGAAGCCCCGGTTTCATTTTTTTGTCGATTGGTAACTCGCCGTTTCACCACTACCCTCAACCGGCAGGACCTCAGGGCGGAGACTACTCATGACAACGGAGACAGCGGTTCAACAGCCGGGCACGTTTCAGGTGCGTCTGATCGATAGGATTGCGCACTGGCCGTGGTGGTTGATCATCATCGCTTTTATCGGGCTGATCATTTTTGCCAATATCATCACCGATCAGCTCTACGCCGAAATCTTCCGGCGAGTGACCGGCGGCATTGGCACTTCCATCAAGGTGGCCGTGGTGGCCTATTTGCTGGCGATCAGCATCGGCCTGTTCACGGCGCTGGGCCGTGTCGCCAAAAATCCGATTGTGTATAACCTGGCGACGTTGTATGTACAAGTCATTCGCGGCGTACCGATCCTGGTGCAGATCATCTACGTGGCCTTTGTCATTACCCCCGCTCTTGTGGCGCTATTGAATGCCATCGGCCTGGCGCTGGTTCCGGTGCTGGGGCCGGAAAATTTCCTGGCGAGCATGACTCTGCAGGATATCGGCAGTGAGCAGCGTGTGACCATCGCTCTGGCGATTGCTTACGGCGGCTTCGAGGCAGAGACTTTTCGGGCCGGCATTGAATCGATCGGGCGGGGTCAGATGGAAGCCGCACGTTCGCTGGGGATGAGCTATCTTCAAGCGATGCGCTACATCGTCCTGCCACAGGCCATTCGTCGCGTGCTGCCGCCGCTCGGCAACGATTTTGTCTCGATGATTAAGGATTCGTCATTGGTCTCGGTATTGGGCGTACGCGACATGACGCAAGAGGCGCGCCTGTATGCGGCCGCCTCGTTCCGGTATTTGGAGACCTACAGCGTGCTGGCATTTAACTACCTGGTCTTGACCATTACCTTGTCGCTGGGGGTGAAGGCCTTGGAGAATCGCTTGGGCAAAGGCGGAAAGGGATCGTAGGGGCGAGCCCCGCGCTCGTCCGGATTGGTGCAAGACCAATCCCTACCACAGAATCATGAAGATTGTCTTGATTTCCACTTACGAACTCGGCCATCAACCCTTCGGCCTCGCGTCGGCTGCGGCGTGGTTGAAACGCGCCGGCGCAGACGTGGCGTGCCAGGATGCCGCTGTGCAGCATCTGGACAAAGAAGATTTGGCGCAGGCTGACCTCATCGGCTTTTACGTGCCGATGCACACGGCCACGCGCATCGCCGCGCAGTTCATCCCCACGCTCAAAGCTCACAATCCACGCGCGCAGGTGGTGTGCTTTGGCCTCTATGCGCCGATGAACGAAGCGTATCTGCGCAAACTCGGCGTCGATACGATTTTGGGCGGCGAGTTTGAAGCAGGATTGGTGGCGTTGTATCGGCGGCTGTCTGGCACACCGCACCTGCCGGTGGGTGCAGGTGTTGCGAGCGCTGCGGAGCAGCGCGAAGCAATCTCGGTGAAAGAGGAGATTGCTTCGTCGCAAACGGCGCTCACCTGCCCCGCGCAGTCCAGCGGGGTCGCAATGACGGGGGGGCAACCCGAACCGATCATCTCCCTGGCCCGACAGGAATTCATCCTGCCCGATCGGCGCACGCTGCCCCATCTGAGCAAGTACGCTTATCTAATCCGCACGGACGGACACTGTCCCAAAGTCGGCGGCTACACCGAAGCGAGTCGCGGTTGTAAGCATCACTGCCGCCACTGCCCGGTGGTGCCGGTCTATGGTGGGCAATTCCGCGTTGTGCCCAGCGAGATCGTGATCGAAGACATCGAGCAGCAGGTCAACGCCGGGGCGGGCCACATCACCTTTGGCGATCCCGATTTCTTCAACGGGCCGGGGCATGTCCTCCCGATCGTGGAGAAGGTGCATCAACTGTGGCCGCATCTGACGTATGATGTCACGATCAAGATCGAGCATGTGCTGAAGTATCAGCGCTGGCTGCCGTTGCTGCGTGACACCGGCTGCGCTTTTGTGACCAGCGCCGTCGAGTCGATCGACGATGGGGTGCTGGAGATTTTCGATAAACAGCACACGCGCGAAGATTTCTTGAAAGTGGTGGCGCTCTTCAAAGAAGCCGGTCTGATCTTGCAGCCGACGTTCGTGGCGTTCAATCCGTGGACGACGCTGCACGGCTACCTTGATCTGTTGGAGATGATCGCGCAACTCGATTTGGTGGAAAATGTCGCGCCGATTCAATGGGGTGTGCGCTTGCTGATCCCTGCCGGCTCACGACTGCTCGATCGGGCCGAAGTTCAGCCGGTGCTGGGCGAGTTCGACGAAGCTGCGCTGGCCTATCGTTGGGCGCATCCCGATCCGCGTGTCGATCGATTGTGCGCAGCAGTCCTGGCGATCATCAAGGACGGACAAGACCACGAACAGACGCGGAGCGAGATCTTCGATCGGGTGTGGGGCGCGGCTTGCGCCGCGCTGGGTGATGATTGTCCCAGCCCGCGACCGGATCGCGCTTCGACGCCGATTCCGCATCTGAGTGAGTCATGGTACTGTTGAGCGGAACCACTTGAGGAGCAGGTTGCTCCTGAATGGGTG
>JAUQXC010000349.1 GCA_030834825.1 Thermoflexales bacterium | reverse complement strand
GAATGGATCAAAGTGAAGATGGATGAATACTACGGCGTGCTGAATCGGCCGCACCCGATCGAGATTGCGATGTACTTCGATGCGTGAGTGAAGGGGAAGCTGGAGGTTAGTGATTGGAAACGCCCGACGGCAAGTGAGTCGGGCGTTTTATTAGCGATCGATTTTACAGGTCCGCACCCAGCGTGGGCCGGACTGTCGGCGTATCAGGCGGCGGCTTAGGCGTGAACGTGTTGGTTGGAGGCCGAGGCGTTGGCGTATTGGTCCGGCGAGGCCCGCCTGACCTGGGCGTGTCAGTGAATGTGGGAGTGAGCTCGAGCGTTGACGTTGATGTCGGCGTCGGGGTTGGGGTTAACGTGACGCGCCGGCGGGTGGCAGATGGCGTCGGCGTCGCGGTAGATGTATTGGTGGCTGTCGCAGTGGCGCTCGGAGTAGAAGTCGCGGTTGCGGTACTGGTGGCTGTCGCAGTGGCGGTTGGGGTGGGCGTCGCTGTGTCAGTCGGAAGCATTGTCGGCACAACACTCGTGGCAAAGCTCGTGGGAGTGGGGGACGACAGGGATAACAGGCCCGGTCCGGCAAACAGAGCGGCCACGCCCGAGATACCCAGCAGCACAAGCAGGACAATCGCCGTAGCTAGCCTTCTGCGGCGCAAGCGACGGATCCGGATCAATTCTTGCGCCAGCAACTGACTTGTACTGCCGGGTTCCGGCTGCGCGTGAGCACGAGCCAATTTGAGGGCGGCACGCATGTCACTGGCACTGGCGAACCGCTTGGCGATGGAAACTTCCATCGCACGCAGGATCACCCGTTCGACATCCGGCGAAATGGCAGGATTGATCTCGCGCAGCGCACGAAAGGCCCTGGGGTTGGAGACCCGGCGGGTCACGGTCGCTGGCGGCTCTCCTGCAAGCAGATGAAACATCGTCGCGCCCAACGCGTAGATATCTGACCGTGGCTCAGTGTGACCCAACTCGGCATCATACTGCTCAGGTGGCGCGTATTGTGGCGTGCCCAACCCGCGCACGGCAGTCGCCGTCTTAGGGCTGTCGGGATCGAAGGTCTTGACCAGTCCAAAGTCGACCAGGAACACGTGACCGTCAGGTGTGACACGGATATTGGCAGGCTTGATGTCGCGGTGGACCAGGCCGTGGCGGTGGATATACTCTAAAGCAGAGAGCAGTTGATCGGACCATCTGAGAACGGTGGCTTCCCCCAACCCACCGGGATGCATGGACAACATCTCGTCCAGCGATTGGCCCTCAATATAGTCCATGACCAAAAACTGCTGGTCGCCAAACATGAAGTAATCAGTGACGCGCGGTAGATTGGGATGCCGCAGCCGGGCTAGAATTTTGGCTTCGCGTTCGAATTGAACGCGAGTCTGCTCGATGATCCGCTCGCTCGCTTCAGGCGCATAACGCATCCGTTTGAGCGCGACCCGGCGGCCAAAGACGATGTCCTCGGCATCGTAAACCGAGCCCATCGTGCCCTGCCCCACCAGTAGGATCAGGCGATATCGATTGGCGAGAATCTGATCGGAGTCCACCACTGCGTAATCCGTTAGTCCAGCCTGATCATCCCGTTGTTGGTGAATGGGTTAGTGAGTCAGGCATTTCACCCTCTCAGCACTTACAAACGATCTATAGTATAGCATCAGCTCCGGGCGGCGGAGCCACGATCTTTTCTTGAGGTCCCGACCGGGTTCAATCTGAATGAGCTGCCTTGCTTGGCTTGCAGCCGGACTCTCCGCTAATGGCGCGTATAACCGGAAATGCGCCGGCGGTTACCGTAACCGCCGCTGTACGCGCTCAGATCGACCAAAAAGCCCAGGATCACCACGATCCAGCCGAAACCTTGAATGCCTACCTCCGGCTGCCAAGCCACCAGATAGGCCAGCAACGTCCACGGCAGGAAGATGAGGCCCAAACAGGGAATTAAGAATCCATCCAATGCGGCAGTGAAGCGTGCCGAGTCGATCAGCCACCACACGATTGTGGCAAAACGTGGTCCTACCAACAACAACGCGGTGATGAAACAACACATGGCATGTCTCCCCCAAAATGAAATTGAGCCGTTGGAAAAATCTGACGAAATTCAAGGATCTGCGTGAAATCGTCACAGGAGAACCCTAAACTACAGACTTGGGCAAATTGATGGCCTGGCTGCAAAAGGATTGTATCATGAACGAGGCGCGCCGCGAAATACAAAACCGCCTTTGCTTTTCGCGCGTGTTGAGGTAGACTCCATGACCAACAACTAGCCGCTTCATCTCTCATCCATCTTCCATCACGGAGTTTCCCCATGCCGCGGATTGCCTTTGTGACTGATACCGATTGCAGCTTGCCGGAGGATTTAACTGCGCGTTACCACATTCAGCAGGTCCCCATCACCGTGCAGTTTGGTGAAGAGTCCTTCTTGACCGGTGTCAACCTTGATGACACCGCGCTGTTCGAGCGCGTCGATCGCGAAAACAAGTTGCCGTCCACTGCCGCGCCTTCGCCGGGCCAGTTTCTGGAGGCCTATGAAAAAGCCTTTGCCGCCGGCGCAGAGACGGTCCTATGCTTCGCAGTGAGCAGTGCCATCAGTGCCACGTACAACAATGCCGTGGCGGCCCAGCAGATGCTGCCTGGACGCAACATCAAGGTGACGGATACGCAGAGCCTGTCGTTGGGGCAAGGCTTCATCGTGCTGGCGGCGGCTGAAGCCGCACAGCAAGGCGCCTCGCCGGAAGACTGTCTGGCGCACGCCCAAGACGTGGCGCAGCGCACACACCTTTTTGCCGCGCTGGCGACAGTGAAGTATCTGGCCATGAGCGGACGTGTCGGGTCGATTGCGGCGGGCATGGCGAGTTTGCTGAGCATCAAACCTATTCTCACGATTCAGGACGGCAAACTGGAATTGCTGGAACGCATCCGCACCCAGAAAAAAGCGTGGAACCGTGTGATCGAGCTGACCACGCAGACGATCAACGGCAGACCGATCGAGCGGATGGGCATCGTGCATGTGGCCGCGCCGCAAGCAGCTCAAATCTTCGAGCAGCAGTTGCGTGCCAGCCTGAACTGTCCAGCCGCTATTCTGGTAAATGATCTGACGCCGGGATTGTCGGTGCACACCGGAACGGGCCTGGTCGGTGTGGCCTTTGTGGCGGGGAAATAGAAAAGAACCGGAGTTTTCCAGTCACGGTGGAACGTGATGACCGGTCTGGCTGAGCAGTTACGCTGGTGTGGCCACGACGATTAACTTGTCGCTGCCGCTCTCGAATGGTTCAAGCTCGTACGAGCCGTAGACTTCCTTCAAATCAAACCCGCCCAGTTTCAACAACAATGACATCTCATTCCGAAAGATGAAGCGGAATGAGGCCTGGAGGGTTGCTCGCTGCACAGTCCCATGCTGATCAGGCCGATCGATGAGGTAAGTGATCTCTTGCAGTTGTTGGCTCCACTCGGTAGCGCGCGACAAGAGCAGCAAGACCGTCTGCCCCGTCTCCCGATCGACAACGCTGCGCTGCACGAGCAAGCGGCGGTCGTCGTCAGCGTGCGCGGGATCCGGGTTAAAGCAGTCGAGCACCAACAAGCCGCCGGGCTGCAGATGTTTCTGACAGCGGTTCAACGTCGCCAGTTGATCGTCGAGCGTGAGGTTGTGCAGGAAAGTATTGAGTGGCACAATGATCAAGCCGAAGTGCCGATCGAGGTTGAAGCGGCGCATATCGCCCAAAACAAATTCCACCCGATCGGCCAGCTGCGCCCGATCGGCTTTCTGCTGCGCCACCGTCCGCATCGCAGCGGATAATTCCAACCCCACGACGGTGTGCCCCTCATCGGCCAAAGCCAGCGCCACGCGCCCAGTGCCCGATCCGAGCTCCAGGATCGATCCGCCGGTGCGCTCCGCAAAGCCGGCGTACAGGCCCAGATCATCTGCGAAGTCGGCATAGAACAGATCGTAAAGTTCGGCGAAGGAGGTATAGTCGTTCATGCCCTTAGTTTATCAGCCTTCCGGGAGTTGAGCAAAATCCGCGATCGCATTACAATCATGCAGAAAGTACGCAACCCGCTTCACTGACACTTGCCCTGGCGATGCCGGGGTCACTTTTCATGGAGGCTTCATGTCCCGCACCATTCACGCCCCGCGCGGCACGCAGATCTCGTGCAAAGGCTGGCAGCAAGAAGCCGTTATGCGGATGTTGATGAACAATCTCGATCCCGACGTAGCGGAGAACCCCGACGAGCTGATCGTCTATGGCGGGCGCGGACGTGCAGCCCGATCGTGGGAGGCGTTCGAGGCGATCGTCACGACGTTGAAAGAACTGGAGAACGACGAGACGCTGTTGGTCCAATCGGGCAAGCCAGTGGCCGTGTTCAAAACGCATGTCGATGCACCGCGTGTGCTGATCGCCAACAGCAATATCGTGCCCCATTGGGCCACGCAGGAACAATTCGATCACTACGAACGTGAAGGGCTGATGATCTATGGACAGATGACGGCCGGCTCGTGGATTTACATCGGCACCCAGGGAATTCTGCAAGGCACGTATGAAACGCTGGCTGCGTTAGCCGCCCAGCAAGGCTGGGGGTCGTTGAAGGGCAAGTTCGTGTTGACGGCGGGACTGGGCGGCATGGGCGGTGCGCAGCCGCTGGCAATTACGATGAATGAGGGGGTAGGCCTCGTCGTCGAGATCGATCCGGCGCGCGCGAAACGCAGATTGGAGACGCGCTACGTCGACGTCGTGGTGGACACGTTGGAAGAAGCGATGACGCTGGTCGAAGAAGCGAAGAACGACGGTCAGCCACGCTCGATCGGGTTGGTGGCTAATGCCGCCGATGTTTTTCCTGAACTCGTGCTGCGCGGCGTCGTGCCGGATGTCGTCACCGATCAAACTCCGGCGCACGATCCGTTGTACTACATGCCGCAGGGGATGCCGTTGGAAGATGCCCTGGCGCTGCGCTCGTTGAATCCCGCCGAGTTCACCAACCGAGCGATGGAGTCGATGGCGCGACACGTACAGGCGATGTTGGAGTTTCAGAAGCGCGGCGCGATCGTGTTCGACTACGGCAACAACTTACGGCAACGCGCCTACGAGGCAGGCGTGAAAGAGGCGTTCAATTATCCAGGCTTCGTGCCGGCTTTCATTCGCCCGTTGTTCTGCGAAGGCAAAGGGCCGTTTCGCTGGGTGGCGTTGAGCGGCGACGAAAAAGATCTTTTCCGCACCGACGAAGCGGTTTTGGAATTATTCCCGGAAAACCAAGCACTGAAACGGTGGATTCGTCTGGCGCAAAAGCGCGTGGCCTTTCAGGGGTTGCCCGCCCGCATTTGCTGGCTGGGTTACGGTGAGCGCGTCAAAGCCGGATTAAAATTCAACGAACTGGTCGCCCGGGGTGAAGTCTCCGCACCGATCGTGATCGGGCGCGATCATCTTGATTCCGGATCGGTCGCTTCGCCGCATCGGGAGACGGAGGCGATGCGCGACGGCTCGGATGCGATCAGCGACTGGCCCATCTTGAATGCGTTGATCAATGCGGTGGGTGGCGCGACGTGGGTGAGTTTCCACCATGGCGGCGGCGTGGGCATCGGTTACAGTCAGCATGCAGGACAGGTCATCGTGGCCGATGGGACACCCGCCGCTGCGCAACGGTTGGAGCGTGTCCTGACGACTGATCCGGGCATGGGTGTCGTGCGTCACGCAGATGCGGGCTATCCCGCAGCGATCGAGTTTGCGAAGAAGATGGGTGTGAGGATGCCGATGCTGAAGTAGAAATGGGGGTTGAAAACCTAACTGTTGAATACAAAGCCCGGTCGAAGTTGTAGACTTCGACCGGGCTTTGTTCATGGCTACTTTCTCAGTGAACCGCGCTGCTTTCCGCCAGGCGTTTTTCATACTGCGCTTTGTAATATTCCATATATTCGCCGCTCTTGATCTTGCGCCACCACCATTCATTTTCTTTGTACCAGTGGATGGTCGCGGCAAGTT
>JAUQXC010000348.1 GCA_030834825.1 Thermoflexales bacterium | reverse complement strand
AGGCTGTACCACCATTGATGGGCTACTTCATGAGCCGCAAAAATCGTTTCGTCAGAGTAAAAGTCTGCCGCAAAGACCATCAAGCCCGGATACTCGCATCCGCCGGCCGTGGTGGGAGTTTCCAGCAGGTCCATTTCAGTGAAGGGGTAGGCGCCAACCCGCTTTTCAAATGATGTGAGTGCGCTGGCTCCGGTCTGTAAGATCTGCCGCCCCCCGGCTTCGTCGCTTTCCCAGAAATAGGAATTGACCTTGACGTCACCGATATCCCTGGATTCAACCTGGTAGTCGGCGCTCATGGCAAGCATGAAGTCACGCATGGGACCGCTCACACAATGCCAGGTCTTGGTCGTGCCGTCGTCGGCCGCTTCACATACTCCCGAGGTGGCTACGACTTGATCTGCCGGTGTCTGAATGTTCACCTGATAGAGGGCCGTTTCGCTGTACCCGGCGTCGCCATATTGCGGTGCAGGCTCGATGTGCCAGCCCTGTTCATCATGGGCGGGAATCAGGGGATAAAAGTTCGCCAGTGACAGGGTGTGGCTGTAAACGCCAAAGAGGTTGTAACCGGCGTCGTTCAATGTTGTCGGCACCTGCGCGGCATAGCTGATCGTGAAATCGATGGCCTCCTGCGGTTTCAAGGGAGGATTCAGATCAATCCGCAGGGCCGTGTCATCAACTTCCAACCGCGGGTCCACCGGCGCGTTGTTCACGCGCAGTTCGTTGATGGGCAGTTGGCCGCCATACGTCCGGGCATTGGGGAACAAGCGGAAATAGATCTTGTCCAGCGGCGTTGCCTGCTGATTGACAAAATGGACTTGTTGCATGGCCGTGTAGCTGGCGAGATCAGGCGCAATGGTCAAATCGATCAAGTATTGCGTGGCTTCTGCGAACTGATCGATATCGGCGGCGAACTCGGGCCGCATGGCCGCACGATAGGGAGTGAGGTCGCTCCAGTCGCCGATCGGGGTGGGCAGCGATCGGGGGATCGAGGTAGGTGTGGGCGGCACTGCGGTGGCCGTGGGCGGAAGCGGGGTCACGGTGGCCGTTGGAGGAACCGGCGTGGCCGAGGGGCTGTTCACTATCTCAGTTGGCCTGAGCAAGGTCGCTTCCAACGTTAGCGCAGGCGTGGCGGTCATCGGAGATGTGCAAGCTGCGAGCGCCAGGGTCAACAACCACACTAACCTCTTCATCACAGCCTCCTTGATTGGGAAATTAAAAGTGCCGGTGCTTAATACAAAATTACTCTGATCCGTCGAAGGAGGTTCACCGCGGCAAATTAGAATGATCGAAGTTGTGATTTATAGGCGGACCTGCTCTTTGATTACGAATCCTCACGGCGAACGAACTGACCAAAGTAATTGAGACATACCTCCCGCCACCAGCGAGCGTTTTCTAACTGTTGGTTCAGCCGTTGGGTAACGTGTTCGTGACGCTGCGGATCGATATCAGTTTGTAAGCGGCGCCAAACCTCGCGCATCTTTTCGACAAAAGCAACGCCCTCATGATAGCGTTGCTGTAGCTCTTCCCAGAGCGTGCGGCCATTGTGCAAGCGCCGCTCCCATGGCACATGGTGAAACCACAACAAAAACTTTTCGGGGCAGGCCGCCAGATCGTCGAACTGCTCGCGCTGCGGGCTGTGATACTGGCTGACGGCCTGGCTGCCGGTGCTGCTGCGATCAAAGCCGAGGCCCTTAGTATCCGCCCGATGATAGTAAACGTTGTTCCAATCCTCGCGCGGCGCGGCGTTGAAGGCCGGGTCAGGTCCATAGTGATGACCTTCCTGCATGATGTGGTGCAGGCCCAACGGCGTCATGTAATTGAGGCAGGCCGGCCACGAGTCGAGCAAGAGGGTCTTGAGGTGATCGACCACCCGCGGGTCGTTCGACCACGTTGCTCTGATCCATTCTTCGGCGATAGTCTCTGCGCGCAAGGTGTGATCCCAGGCCAGGCGGCCGAAGGCGTACCAGTTGGCCTGCGCGAAGTGATGACCACACCAGTTGCGATCGGAACCGGTGTTAGCCACGCCGACGATGCTCGAAGTGTTGTAATCGTGCAGCGTGCCATCGACAATCCGAGCGACGGTTGAACCTGATCCCTTCGCATGTGTGTCTGAATCCAAAATCTCTTGCCACATGCCGCCCAGGTAAACCAGGTGAATGGACTGGCCCAAATATTCTTGAGTGATTTGCAGTTCTAGCGCCAACGGCGTCTGTTCCAATGCGCCGAACAGCGGATGGAACGGTTCGCGTGGCTGGAAATCGATCGGGCCGTTTTTTACCTGCACCAAAACGTTGGTTCGGAACCGACCATCGAGTGGCACAAATTCCTGATACGCGCACTTGGCTCGATCGGTGTCAAGGGTTGTCTCGTAAACGAAGGCGCGCCACAACAACAGCCCGCCGTATGGCTCTAATGCTGCGGCGAGCAGGTCCGCGCCAGCGGCGTGACTGGCGCCGTAATCGCGCGGGCCGGGCTGACCTTCCGAATTCGCTTTGATCTGGAAGCCGCCAAAATCGGGAATCAAGCGATAGATCTCGGCGACCTTTTCGCGCCACCACGCGGCGACCGACGGATCGCGAGGATCGCTTGTTTTCAAATTGCCGAGTTGCATAGGCGCCGAGAACAGCGGCGATAAATAGAGGCGTAGACCGTAGGGCCGAAACACATCGGCCAATGCGGCCGCTTTAATCAAGTAGTCGGTGCTCAGGCTTTTGGCTTGAGCGTTGACGTTATTGAGACACGTGCCGTTGAGGCCGATCGACGCGCAGGCGCGCGCATAATCGTGGTAGCGCGGATCGATGGTGTGAGGCAGCTCGTCCCACTTCCACAAGGATCGACCCGCATAGCCGCGTTCGATCGATCCGTCGAGGTTGTCCCAGTGAGCGAGGAGGCGGCGGCGAATGCGGGGCGAGCTCGACCTATCGAGGGCGCGGATGTCCTGTTGCGTCTGGAGCAGCCGCAGAAAATGAAACATGCCGTATAACAGGGCTGCTTCGGAGTGGCCGGTGATCAAGATCCAGTTGTGATGATCACCCGGTTGAGTTCGGATCAGAAATCCTTCTTCGCCTAAGTCGCGGCTCTGTTCTCGCTGCACGCTGAGGCCTAAAGCCGCGAGCTGCTGAACCGTGCCTACGACCAGCGCCGGCTGCTCTGAGGTGTGCGTCGAGAACGGCACGCTTCGATCGAGCAAAGCGGGCAAAGCGCGTCTCAGTTCGCTGCGGATGATCTCGGCGGTAGGGCTGTTGCCGAGAACAATCACCTGATCGATCGCTGTGCGGTATTGGCTGAAGCGATCAGGGTTGTCCACTACACGATAACGCAGCCACAGTTCGTAACCATCCTCATCCCTTATCCTCACAACCTGCACCTCACTCTGCTTTTTGCACGGCGGGCAGAATGTACTGCCGGACTAAATTGAAAATTTCATCGTGGTCGTCCAGTTGAGCGGTCGTGACCACGATCAAATCCAGTTCTGGGACCACAAAGATTGTCTGTCCGCCGCGTCCCAGGGCCGTGTATGCCTCCAGCGCTGGATACGTCCACCATTGATATCCATAGCCGAGATCGCCACCGGTCTCCGCGTGGGTGCGCGTGGCGTCCTCCACCCATTGGGCTGAGACGATTTGTTGTCCGTCCCATTGCCCCTTGTGGAGATACAAATAACCCAGCTTGGCCATATCGCGCGGCGTGAGCTGCAGTCCCCAGCCGCCAACCGGAATCCCCTCGGCGTCGCTGTCCCACCGCACATTCGAAATGCCGAGCGGCTTGAACAAGTGTTGATCGGCGAAGTCGCGGGGATTCGTGTCCGTCGCTTGATGTAGGACGGCGGATAAGACATGCGAGCAGCCCGAACAATAGTTGAACTCGCTGCCGGGCGCGGAATCCATCGGCTTGTCAAGCACGGTTTTGAGCCAATCCGCACTCATGAACAGCTCTCGATAGGCCGGATCCCCTTCCTGCCAGGCGAGGCCGGTTCTCATCGTCAAGGTGTCCTCCAGCGTCATGGCGGACTTTTGCTCGTCGAGATTGGCGAACTGGTGTGCGGGGAAGAAGTCCAGGATGCGCTGGTCGGTTCCTTCAAGGTATCCTTTATCGAGCGCGATCCCGACGAGGGTGGCGATGAAGCTCTTGGTGCAGGAATATAACTGGTGTCGTGTATCTGCTTGATAAGATCCGAAATATGTTTCGCTGACCAGGTAGCCGTTCCGAATGATCAAGAGGCTGTGCAAGTCGAGCTGCCGTTGTTCGATCGCGGCCAGCATCTCGGCCAGCTTCGGCGCATCCAGGCCCTGTGCCTCCGGGGCTGAGGTGGACCACGCGGTCGTGGGCCAGTCGGCGTGAGGGGCGGTCGTTGCGACCGGAACCGAAGGCGTTAGAGGCGGGTCCGTGTTCTGTGCTTCCGAAGTTGAGGAGCGAGTCTCCGTGGTCGAGGTTGGAACCGGGGGCGCGGCTACCGTGGCCGGAAGATTTGAACAACCGGCCAAGAGCAGCGTGAGTGCGCAGCGCAGCGCGAGGCACCGAATCGAGCGGTTGAGGTCTTGGCGTTTAGACATGTGCTGGCCTTCGTTCGTTGAGTTTGTCGGACTAAGCCGCGTCCGGCCTGTGATTGTACTCCTGATCAGGAATTCGCTTTAACTCACACGAACCGGTGATCAAACTCAATCGCAACCGCGCCGCGTCCCACGCCAGCTTGCGATAACAGAAGCTCGCAGGGCTGCCGTTGATCTGTTGAGGGCGGATTAGAGCGAATTCCAGTTTGGTTTACGGCATGGTCATTCCCGCGAAAGCGGGAATCCAGCGCGAAAATCTGGACACCCGCTTTCGCGGGTGTGACGTGAGACCGTAAATCCACTTAGAAATTGCTCTAGGTTGCGCCGCTTTGCCCCGCATCGCATAAAAAACACTCACGCTGTTTCGTGAGTGGCTGGTGAATGGGCGAAGAGATGTGAACCGCTGACTCCCACGCAAGAGGATCACATCTCCATGGCATACGGTTTTTGTTTCTTCATCAAAGGATTATGCAATACCATTGGCAGCCCAACGCTCTTAGGCTATATGCGTGTTAGGCGGCAACAAAGCATGTCATTGCACACTGAGCGACTTGCATTGCGCGATGAAATCACGCCCATCTTCAAATTTCGGGAACACACTGTAGGAGACGAGACCAACTTCACTACCGACGACTGCCTTCAACTCATCAAGTGTGCTTGAACCAAGCCGTAGTGGACTCGCTTCCGCTTTTGCCTGATCGGTTCGGGCCTCAACCGTGACACTCACGATCAACATACCATCAGCCGTAAAATGTGCGCCAACCATTGCTTTGTGTGAGGTCTCGCCAGTTTCAGGATGCCAGTAAAAGGACTGTGCGAGCGAACTATGCGAGCAGAAATACTCAAGCATTTCATATTCAGACGGAAAGACGTACTTCGGGTCGTCCTTTTTGCACGCGTAATCGCCGTGCAATTCCTCTGCCTTTCCCAGAAAGTGAGCCTTCACTTTCTCAACGATGGCTAGAGACCTGCTAGTGGCAGACACAAAGCATAGGACATCTTGCGAAGATATCATCTTGATCTCCGACGGTTGCGGAGCACTTAACGCCCTAATAGCATCTCTCGAATTTTGCTGGCGGAGTGCGGCCAAACTACAAAGTATCCAAAGAGCCTTAACGCATGGCCCTCTGTGCCACAATCTGTGGGCTTGAGCCGCCGATCCCCCACGCAAGAGTATCACATCTGCCCGGCATACAGTTTTTACTTTTGGGCTCTTCCGGGTTTAACGGAAAGAGCTCGCGGCGGATTGTCAAATCCGCCGCCCCAGCTGCTGGATTTGGCAATCCAGCAGGAGCAATCAACAATAATCCCGCTCACGCCAGGCGACCCGCCGCTACACGGACACGGGCAGTCGGTAGAGCCTGCTTTTGTTGTCGAGTTATTCAGCGCTTAACAAGCGGAGTCCATTTTACAAACAGCACACATGAAAGTAAGAATGCCATTAGTAACAACCCAATGTTGATCCATACGGAATCAATAGAGGGTCTGCCCACTATCCATAGAAAAAATGGAATCATTGCAGCCAATGTATCGCGGTAACGCACACTAAACTTATTACCGCACGTTTTGCAGGTTAAAGACCAGATAGAACCAAGAAATAGTTTTCGGACAGCCGAAATTGCTGGATCACCACAGTGAGGACATAGTAAAGAATTCATCATCCCCTGCGTTAAATAGCGTATTATGCGACTTGCAGATAATACTATGATACTGTTGGCGAATTCAGCATCGTGGCATAATCTCGCGGACCTCTGAACCCCGCTAAGGAGCCGCCATCATGAGCCTTCACTCGCAGCCGACAAGTTCTATCCCTGAAGAGACTCAGCGTGTAGCACGCGCCGCTTTTCCCAGGGGCAACGTGTACATGCGGATGCGCGATGAGCTCGGTGAACTGTATACGGATGGCCTGTTCGTGGAATTGTTTCCCCGGCGTGGTCAACCAGCGGAGTCACCAGGCCACTTGGCTTGGGTCACCGTGCTGCAATTTGCCGAAGGTCTTTCGGATCGTCAGGCGGCTGAGGCCGTCGGCGGGCACATCGATTGGAAATAGGTATTAGGGTTGGAACTGACCGATTCGGGATTTGACTTTTCGGTCCTGAGCGAGTTTAGAGAACGCTTATTGACCGGTCAGAAAGAAGCGGCGTTGCTAGACGAATTGCTTACACGACTCAAGCAACGCGGGCTACTCACGCACCGGCCCGCCCTGCCTGCGGCAGGGACACGGGCAGACGCGCGGTCAGCAACGGACTGACTGCTGCATATTCTGGCCGCCGTGCGGCAACTGAACCGCGTTGAGAGTGTCGGGGAAACTCTCCGGCAGGCCTTGAACGAATTAGCCGAGGTCGTGCCGGACTGGGGGAAGGCGGTTGCTGCGCCTGAATGGGTTACCCGCTATGGTCGCCGATTTGAGCCCATGCGGTTGCCGAAAGAACGCACGGAACGCGACCGATGGTTAGCAACCATCGGTCAGGATGGCCTGTTGCTCCTGGACGCGGTGAGAACCAAGCCACCGACCGAACCGGTGCACCAGTTAGCCGGAGTCGAGTTCTTGCGGCGCCTGTGGCTCCAACAATACTGGCTCGAAGTAGACGCCGAAGGTCATAGCCCGTTACATCTCCGCGCAGACGATAACCAACCACCGGGCGAGCACCGACTACATACGCCCTATGATGACGAGGCGCGCTACAGCGCGAAACGCGAAATGGAGTGGGTCGGGTACCAGCCCCACCTGACAGAAACCAGCGAACCTGATGAGATCCACCTCATTACCCAAGTGACGACGACTTTGGCAACTCAGACCGATATGGACGCGCTCGATACGGTTCACGCCACGTTAGCCCAACATGACCTGTTGCCGAGCGAACATCTGCTAGACGCCGGCTATGTAGACGCGGAAGCCCTGGTCTCGGCGCGCCAGAACCTCGGCGGGGAGCTTTGCAGTCCGGTGCGCCTGAAGGTCAGCTGGCAGGCGACCGCCGCCGAAGGGTTCGATCTCGCGCATTTCACAATTGATGGGGAACAGCAGCAAGTGACCTGCCCCGGCGGTCAAACTTCCAGCCAAGGGTGCGACCGTCCTTCCACGACCCGAAAGGCGGCTATTCAAGTGCGTTTTTCACCGACGGTCTGTCGTAGTTGCCCCAGTCAAGCGAAGTGCACGCAAGCCCACACTGGGGCACGCACCATTACGTTCTTGCCCCAGGCCGAGCATATGGCTTTGCAGCACGCCCGTCAAGCGCAAGATACGCCCGAGTTCAAGGCCAAGTACGCGCAACGGTCTGGCATTGAAGGGACGATCTCCCAAGGGGTGCGCGGCTTTGCCTTGCGCAGTGCGCGGTATATCGGGTTAGCGAAAACTCACCTACAAATGATCGCGACAGCGGCTGCAATCAATCTTCACCGGCTTTGCGATTGGTGGGAAGAAAAGCCACGGGCCCGAACGCGAACAGCATCATTTGCCATGTTGGCTCCAGAGTCGGCTCGCCGAGCGCTCAGTTGGAGGGTGGGCTGAATTCGCCAACAGTATCAATACTATAGCTGAACACAGCGGGCAAGCGGCGATATCCGTCAACCAGATGCAACAGTGCGAAAGTCTTATTTTGCACGCCATATCAGTAACAGACGATCACAAACAAAAACGCCCGGTCCTGGTCAACCTCAAGCGTGCTGCGTCGGGGTCGGGCGGGTTACTCAGGGAGACGGGTCTAATCTGTGCTATAGTAGTATGCGAGAGACGCGAGGTCTAATGGACAACCGTAAAGGGTAAATCATGGCAACACAAAATGCACGCGAAGCAGCCAATCTGGCTCGCCGGATCGATGAAAACCTCAATAAGATTTGCCGGGCACAGTTTGGGCACATCCTCACGCCGGCCGAATGGAAAGCCTTGCCTTACGCGACCCGGCGCGAGATCGATAAACAAGCACGGCAACAAGCCAATCAGAGCGGGAGCAAGGGGTGATGCCGTGACAGGCTGACGACCGGCAGCGGCGTGCGCCGTTTGCGAAGCGTGCCTCAGCCTAATCCCTCCCCCCGCAGAATCCCCCTCAGTGCCTGCCGTGCAGTAGCATGCGCCTTGGCCTGCCACACCGCATCCGCGGGCATGAACAACTCCGCGAATTCGTGCTGCACCTGTTGGCGTACGTGATCATTCGCCGCGCCGTAATGGTGTAGCTGATTCTCCAGCACCAACGCCCGCATCGATCGCAGCCCGTCGCTGAGCCAGGTGCCGAACGTGCCAAACTCCAACAAGGATGTTAAGAGGATTGGTTTTTCATTCCCCTCTCCTGAGCAGTTCACCCTGCGCGGAACGTCGTGTCGTCGAAGGGCGATTTCAGGAGAGGGGTTATAGGTGAGGTCACCGTCTGATCAACGGCAGATACACTCGGCGTTGCGCTTGGGTCGTCGGTACACCATCATTCAGCGCGACCAGATTCAGCACGCCGCCGGTCGAGCTCAGGGTGTAGGTAAAGCCCGGTGCGAGCCCTGCCAGCGTCGTCGTTTGGAACGTGCTGGCAAATGCACCGGCTTGCAGGAACTGGAAACTATCGCCTTGCTTCGGCGCAAAGCCATTGCTGAAGTTCAACACCAGCTGGCCGCCGAGGGTGGCCGTGCCGCTGACGATGAGGCGATCGTACAAGATGGGTGTCTTGCCGATCACATCGAGCGTGATCACGGCCGTGGGGCTGAGTGTTACGCTGTTGGAGATGACCAGCACGCCGGGTTGAATGATCGGCAGAGATGGCGGCGCACTGACGCCCGGATCAGAAGAAGCTGTGCGCCCCAGCACTGATTCGATCGGTTCCAGCGGCAGATCGAACGGGCCGAGCGTCACACCCGGATCCACTGCGCCTTCCAACGCCATGACACTGTCGGGCAAGAGCAAGCCGATGCGCCCGGAGCCTTCAATGCGGCTGCCCGGAAACAGCATCAACAGCCCCACCAGCACATCGCCCTCGCGCAAGACCAGCCGTCCCCAGCCGCCGTTGTTATCGGGATGATTGCCGATCGCCAGGAGCGCATCTACGGATAACACGGTGGGCAGGGCACTGCCGCGCCGATCCACCACGACGATGCCATTGCCTAACAGGTTTTGTCCGCCCACATACAGGAAGATGCAGCGCAGCCGGCCCCCTCCGTAGACGAACACGCGCGCCTCACTTTTATCGCCGACGAGGCAGGACTCCGTCTGGTCAGGTGTGCCCACGGTCATCGTTGTGCGTTGTTCCGTGCCCGCGCCGCGCACCACCAGTTGACTGCGGGAACCCGGTTCTACCGACATCGTCATGGTGCCGGCGACCCGTACCGTTGCGCCATCTTCCACCCAGAGATGACTGCGCGCGTTAAATAAATCCAGGCCCAGCCGTAAGTCGCGCGCAATGATCAGACTGCTGGAGGATTGCGCGTCGTCGCTTTCGCCGCGCACGATCAGTTCGCCGTCGGGCTGCGTCTGCGCGTTGAGGTGTTCGATCGCGCCCAGGTCCACATCTTGCAGCGCATAAACCGACCCACCGCCGCTGATGTCCAGCCGGCCACGCAAATTGTGACCCACCGTTAGCGTTTCGGAGACGACCAGCAGCGTCAGCCCCGACGAGCCTGCACCATCGACGTTAAGCGTGGCGAGGTATTCTTGCCTGACAGCGCCATGCCCCACGATCGCCGGCCCGTTCACATACACATCGCCGCCATGCTCGACGTCCAACGTGCCGGTGTAGCCGCTGCCTACGGCCAGACTATTCATGTACCACTCGCCGTTGTTTCCGCCGACGATGGCCGCACCAGGCGAATTAGCGCCGATCCGCACCTGGCTGCTATTCACCAGCGCGTCGCTGACGAACATCTCACCCTCGTCTGCGTGGCCGATGATGATGGACGGGTTGCCTGTGATGATCGTGCCCACATTGGACACGTAGAGCTGGGCAAGCGTGGGGGTGAGCGGACTGATCGGGGGGAGATGACCGATCGTGATTTCACCCACGTTCAGAGTGCCTTCGGGCAGTGTGAGTTTGGCACCGCGCCCGATCGACAATGGCCCGATCAGAGTGAGCGCGGTATTGCGGAAGCGCACATCGCCATTTTCGACGCTGCTGCGGCCCGAGGTGCGCGTGCCAACCGTGATCGCATAATTGGCCTCCAAATCGAACAGCGTCCCGGTCGCCGGGCCGGGCACTTCGGCCGGTAACCAGTTCGCGGCAGTGGTCCAGTCACCACCCGCTGGATTGACCCAGCGAGTTACACTTTTGGATGCCACGGCGAATCCCAAAGTGCCATCGGCCAGGGTATAGCGAAACAGAATGACGCGCTGGTCACCGGTCGTCGCCGGGGGTGCACTCACATCAGACAGAAGCAGTTCAGCGACTGTTTGTCCAAACAAAGTGTCGCCTGGGCTGATGACCCGATCGGTCAGCAAGTTCGGCCCGGCATAGATGTCTCCGTTAATCAGTGCAAAGGTCACGCGTTTGGAATTGTCGAAACCCTCCACTACATTCAGGGCCAGATTGTCCACCAGGAGTGTTTCACCTGAGCCATCCACGACAACGAGCTGGCGGGAGGTCGGTGTTTCATGGTTGAAGGCGTTTATAAAAACGCTTTTGATGTAGACCGTGTCGCCGTTATCGTTCAACCGGTAGCTTTCCAACAGCGAGCCGTTGGTGTCGTTGGCCAAAAAGCCGGGTTCGGTCAGTTGCCCGCCGGCGACGGTGTGACTGATCGTTCCGGCCAGGCCCAGGGTCCAGTCTCGTGTAAATTGAAAAGAGTCGCAGTCGCCGGATCCCGTCTTTGCATTTACTTGAACCGTTTTCTCATACAAGAGGGCGCCCTGGGCATTGGGCGCGGTAAAGTCGTCGCCCACCAGTTCCACGCGGCAATCCGCAGCCGTTTCGGCTAGAGTCATCACTTTCGTAACGATCACACCATCGGTAATCTTGAACGTTTCCGTGCGATTGCCGTCTGGACCGTTAAAACTCCAGTGCAGCCATTGCCCCCGACTGTTGATGGTCTTCGGAAGATGCCAGGGGACGTTGGGCAGCGTTGTCGAGAGAGTGCCATTGTTCCAGCGAAAAGATTGGCCGGTGATCGTTCGAAAGATCACACGGCCGGTGGGATCAATATCGAAGTCATATATGCTGCTAATCGTGCCGCCGCCCGGCAGTACCATGCCTGTTGTTGCCACCGTAACGACGGTACCACTGTGGATGGTAAAAAGACCGCAGCTACCTGGGCGACAACCGGTGACGGCAACGAGGCCACTCTCGTTGATGCGCGCCTGGTTCAGGCTGGTGAAGCCGTTTTGCCCGACGGTGACTATGGGGGTGAACGTCCAGCCATTAGCGGTAGGAGCCAGGGACTGCGTTTGAGAGCGAGCTGGCAGCGCCAGCACTAACAACACCAGCAGCAGGCTGCAGAGCAAAACACCGATCAGCGAAAGGACAGGGGACCGCGATGACATCATAAACCTCCAGAGATTGTAGTGAATATCAAGACTCCGTGCGATTACCGCGATCGGGATCAGGAAACGTCGGTGGGCAGGCCGTCCGCTGAACCAGGCAGCGCCGATGACAGGGCGGCGCGCACCAGCTCCGGCAGAACCTCCAACGAATTGAAGTAATGCAGCGCCTCGCTCCCCAGCTGTTGGAGCGAACCACGCATGACCGGCTTCGCCAAGCGGAAGTCATACTCCCACCACACCCGCACGATCAAAACCCGGCGTTGATTAATCACGCGTGCAGTGTAGCAAAGTAGTCTTTGCAGAGTATCATCGCCCAACAGCGCAAAGGGGTGAATTGTGACAGGATAAAAAAGAAATCTAGTTGAAGCGTGGACGACCATTGTGACAGGCCACGGCATGGACCGGCGCCTGCCTTGAGCACAAACTACGGGGAAAGTGTTCCAACACCCGCCTATCGCGCAAGCTGATACAGTGGCGGCGGCTCAAGCGAACGGTGCCGGAAACAACAACGGCGAAAGTCCTTCGACCTCCGCCGTTCGTCACCTGCCAACTACTAACTGACCACTGAATACTGACCACTGACCACTGATTACTGACTTGCCAGCTCCACCAACGCCGTCATGCCCCAGCGCAGCCCTTCCGGGATCTCGGCCAGCTCGATCGTAACCATGTAATTCACGCCCGTCGTCTTGCTCGACTTCGGCGCGATCTGCGCGATCGTCCCTTCAACTTGCACACCGGGCAGCGCATCGATCGTGACAACGACCTGATCACCCAGCTTCAGTCCGGCGATGTCCTTCTCATTCAAATCCGTCGTTTCGATCCGCAAGCCGCTGAGATCGCCCAACAACACGATCGGTTGTCCCGCGTTCACGTACTGCCCGCCGCGGATCAGGACTTCGCTGATCGTGCCATCGAACGGTGCGACGATCTCGGCCTGCTGCCGCACCGCCTGCGCCCGATCGAGTCCGGCCTGCGCCTGTGCCACACTCGCTTCCAGCACGGCGATGTCTTCCCGCGTCGCCCCGGCCAATAACCGATCGAG
>JAUQXC010000347.1 GCA_030834825.1 Thermoflexales bacterium | reverse complement strand
CTAAGCAACCAGCGCAAATTGAATGAATTGCAGGCGTTTAGAAGCCATATGGAGCACCTATCGCAGGCACTGGCCGGCAGTAGTGACATACCAACACTCGTGACACAAGTCGTTAACACGATTGCCAGTGAGTTAGGCGCTAGCGCCTCATCACTCTATCTGATTGATACCAGCACAGGCAAGTTGGTGATTCAGGCCGCAACCGGTTACCAGGCACCCCTTGTGCAAGCGCATGCGACTTATGAGATGGGTGAAGGTACAACCGGCTGGGTTGCTCAGCATGGCTCTTTGGTTCGCGCCAACAGCCGTGAAGAACTGCATCACCTGCCGGCTTGGCGCGGAAAGCAAAACCCCAAACAAGGCGGGCGTGAACCCACTTCGTTTCTAGGCTTACCCTTGAAAGTTACCGATCGTTTCACACATCAGGAGCGTGTGATTGGTGTACTTAAAGTAGAAGATATTTCACCCTCAGAGACACACCCAGAGATCGGGTTCACTGACCAAGACCAGGTCTTGGTCAGTGTCATGGCTAGTGTCATTGCCGTGGTGGTCTACAATACTCAAAGCGTCACTACCCAATTCGAGGGCTTCCGTGAAAATCTGGCGACGTTGTCCAGAGTATTAGCGAGCGGGCACGAAACACGTCTTCTCGTTTCAAACGTGGTGACGACTCTGGCAAATGTTATCGGCGTTGAGGCCTCATCACTCTATCTCATTGACGAAACAACTGGTAAGTTAGTCATCCGAGCAGCAACGGGTTATCAGACAAACCTCGTCAAAACGCAAGCCACCTATAATCCAGGTGAAGGTGTTACCGGCTGGATCGCTTCCACGGGTAGAGCATTTCGTAGCAATAGCATTGCTGAGCTGCATAATCACCCGGCCTGGAGAGGAAAACAGAATCTCAATCAGGCGGGCCGTGAACCCAATTCTTTCTTGGGGTTACCACTCATGGTTGTGGAACAGACCACTGGCAGAGAGCGAGTCATTGGCGTCCTCAAACTTGAAGATATTCGGCCATCGTCCAATCACCCGGAGCCTTATTTCACCGAGCAAGATGAGATCCTGGTGGGTATGATGGCCAACATTATTGCTTTGTCTATCAACACCGCAAACGTCAAACAAGGGGTTTGAAAGGTCCCTCATGCCCATCAAAAAATCCGAGTTGTACTCTTCCCTCTGGAAATCCTGCGACGCGCTACGCGGCGCGGCGGCATGGACGCGTCGCACATCGCAAGGACTATATGAATGTCCAGCTCTTCGTTAGCTGCTTTGATCGAATGGTCTTTATTTGCTCGTCATAGGTAAATATAGTCGGTGTACCTCTCTTGACATGGCGTCAAGTGCCAGGAAGGCCGGCTGTCCTGCGATGCTGTAGTAGCGCACTGGATCACATTCGTCATACCACGGCGCCATATTGAAGTCGAGGTTGAAGACGAACATTGCCTTCAGCCATGGCCAACTTAGATGGGCATAGCGGAAGGCCCCGACGAGGTTATCGGATTGACGTGCGGACGTGACAATTTCTCCGCTGCGATCCTGCCAACGTGGATCGCTTACGCAAGACGAGGGCGGCGCAGTAAGCCAACCAACCCCGGTGATCCAGATAGGCTTATCGAGGCTGTAGCTCTGCATGACCGCGTAGGCTTTCTCGACACTGCGAAAGCAGTTTCCATCGGCACAATCTGTCGCAGATGTACCGCCATCAACATCTGGTGCGGCGTCGTAGTTGGTCTCGAATCCCAACGTGTTATAGCCCAGCGCATCGAGACAATCCCCGCCACCTGCAGCAAGGAATTCCTTGAGAAATTCCCGTTCATCCTGCTTCGAGCCATCATGCCCAAGGTGTCCGCTCCAGGTGCTGGTCACGTGACCAGTAGTTGCGAGGCCGCCTGATACAACTACCGCCCATGAATGAACCTGCATGATGCTCTGATAAGCAGTGCACAACACCTGGCGATAAGCATTGGGCGCCGCTCACTTCGGCTGGCTGAGTAGTAACCATGCACCACTAATTGTCGCCACCCGCGCCAGCGGGAGAGCACGTAGAGCAGATTATTCTGTTCCTGGGCGCCTCGCCTAGCCTATCCGGTTGGTTAGTCAAGGAACACTGGTTCGTTGGCTGTTTTGGATTGTGATGCTTCCTCGCTGATAGTCTTCGTGTCACAGGATTTGGCTTGATCGTCGCTTGCTCTTTTTCAGAGCAGATTCACCCAACTGAAGTCAAACGTATAGCCCGTCGCCCAAATCACCGTGCTGATGCCGATAGCAGTCAGGTCCAGTTCGGTGATCATGTCCGCCACATAGCCATCACGCAGCTGCGGTAGAGTCTCCAAAAGAACATTGCGTAATCGACAAAGTATACTAATTATAACAGTACCTTGACAGTCGTGGTAGTATGTTGTATAATACCAATATTGAGGTGAATATATGAGCGAGAACAAAATCACATCTGACCTGTTGCGTGGCCATACCGATACGATGATTTTACGGCTCTTATGCGAAGCTGATCGCTACGGCTACGAGATTGTTAAGCTGATTGCCGAGCGCTCGGGCAGCGAGTATGAATTAAAGGAAGCCACGATGTACTCCAGTGTCCGGCGGCTTGAGGCAGACGGTGATATCGAGTGGTATTGGGGCGATGAAACTCAGGGCGGACGGCGCAAATATTTCAGGATTACCGAAAAGGGTAAGGCTACCTACGCCCGCAACAAAAGCAACTGGGAGTACGCCAAGCGAGTGCTTGGCAACTTATTGTAAAGGAGATTCAAATTATGAATGAGAAATTGACCAACTATTTGAACGGCGTTTTTGCGCCTTACGAGGGAGTAAAAAGTGTTGCCGAACTAAAGGCTGACTTGCTCTCCGATTTACAGGAGCGGTTCCGTGAGCTCAAAGCCGAAGGCAAGGATAATGAAACGGCCTTGGCAATGACCATTGACAGTATCGGCGACATCGAGCAAACCGTACAGGAGATAGCTAACCTCTCCCGCTCGCTGG
>JAUQXC010000346.1 GCA_030834825.1 Thermoflexales bacterium | reverse complement strand
CATCTCTTCTTGAACACGCTCGGCGCGCAAGTCTCGCGCTTATTAGCTGCTGCGAAATCCGGCGGCCCGACGGTGATCGTTCCGCCGGCCGTGAAAGGTCGCTGGGCCGGCGGCGAGGAGCCATTCTGCACGATGAAGAACGGCGACTTCAGCGCGACGTTCCTGCAGAACACCACCGCCGATCGCACGACGCTGCAAGTCTTTAACCCCAACCCCAACGTGCATCTCGCAATTGACGTCGAAGCGCAGTCCATCAAACCGATTTACTTCAATCTCGCTCTCCCCTCGCCCGATGCGGGCGAGGGGTTGGGGGTGAGGGCTGGCGTGAGAGTGAACTACCACACTTCACGTCTGCTGGGCCATTTTGTAGGGCGCGTTGATAACTCGCCCGGGCAAGTTGGCAACTTGCCCTACTTGGTTCTGTACGGCACTCACGGCGAAGTCGGCGACCTGCAATTGCAAGCTGACGCAGCTTGGCAGGTGATCGATCCGGGCAATGTGCAGACGAAGATCGACGATCGCACAATCAATGTGCACTACTGGATCACTGATCGACCGCAGATCATCCGCACGAATCACATCAACGTCGTCATCCTGACGCAAGCCTACGCCGAACGCTGGTGGCCCTTGCCCGACGGAACCTTTCTGTGCGGGCCGGACTTGGTGCTGGAAGATGGCACGATCAGCGAGACAGGTGTGTTACCCTTTTGGGAAATTCGACATGGGGAATGCAGCATGAGGGAGGCGCGTCGCAATGGACAGATCGCGCTTGAATGGGAAATGCTTGCTGTTATGGAACTCGCTGAGGATTGGCTCAATCCGCAATCCGCAACACCTGCACTGCACCAAGCGCAGCGCGGTGCAAGTGTCCAAAATCCAAAATCGTTTGACGAGCTGGGGTGTTACCTGGATTACGGCTGGTATGCTGTACGCTTTGAAGTGACCAAGCCGATTGAGACGACATTGGCCATGCCGTGGTTGAGCGATCGCGGTCACGTCTTCATCGATGGACAACGCATCGGGACGATGGGCATCTCACCCAATGGACCGTGCTGGACGCTGCCAGTGACCTTGACCACGGGTTTACACGAGCTGCGGCTGCTCGTCGATAACCTGGGAAGATTCAATTATGGATCGAACACCGGCGAGCAAAAGGGCTTGCTCGATAATATCTTTTGGGGCGGACAACAGGAAGACATCACGCAAGGCTGGACAGCGTTGTGGCAAGAAGCCGCTTTCGCCGGAGAGGCCATCGCCAACGCGAAGCCGCAGCATGTCCGTGCGGATGCCGCGAATGTCGATCTCGGCAACTTCGCTTTTCAAGGCGCGCAAGTCTGGCTGCTGCGCGACATCGAGGTGGCCCAGGGTGAGCGGATCCTCGTGCAGTTCACGGGCGATCGCAATCCCGGCGCGTTATACGTCAATGGTCAGGCGGTACAGCGCTTCTCACGCCACCACGGCGGAGGCTACATCAAGCGCGATATCACCTCGTTCGTGAAGCCGGGTCGGAACACATTGGCTTTGCACATCGAAAATTATGCTGGCGCAGCGTGGCAGGCGCAGTTGCTGCGGTTTGATAAGGCGCAGGGGTTACAGGGTGAGTGGTATTTCAAGCGGGGAACAACCCCCTCCCCAACCGTCCCCCGATTCTCAAGGGAGGGAGCAGGTCCGCGCTTCTACCGAGCACGCTTTGCCTATGCTGCAGAGCAGCAGGGAAATGCGCCGTTCCTGTTCGACGCGCACGGTCTGTGCAAAGGCCACCTCTGGCTGAACGGACGCGCGTTGGGCCGCTACTGGCAGATCGGGCCGCAGGAGTTTTATAAAATTCCGGCGGCATGGTTGCAAACCGAGAATGAGTTATTGATCTTTGAAGAAGAAGCCGGGCAGCCGCAGATCAAAGAGTTGCGCCGGATGCCGGTCATCTAAAATCCCCAATCGGAAATCTAACATGTCTCTCGACTATCCGCATCGCCGCTTCAACCAGCTGACCCGTGAATGGGTGCTCGTCTCGCCGCACCGCGCCAGGCGCCCGTGGTTGGGCCAGGTGGAAAAAACATCCCAGGCAGATCCACCGGCCTACGATCCGGGTTGTTACTTGTGCCCCGGCAATGCGCGCGCGGGGGGCGTGAAGAACCCTGACTACACCGGCACCTTTGTCTTTGATAACGACTTTGCAGCGCTGCTGCCGGATACGCAATCTGAAACACACGACACGCCGCCTGATTCGCTGTTCGTGACAGAACCTGAACCGGGCATCTGCCGCGTGGTGTGTTTCTCCTCGCGCCACGATCTGACCCTGCCCGAACTCTCGCCAGCCGAGGTTAAAGAAGTCATCCGCACCTGGACGGATCAGACCCATGAGTTGGGTCAGCGCGACTTCATCAACTATGTGCAAGTTTTCGAGAACAAGGGCGCGATGATGGGCTGCTCCAATCCGCATCCGCACAGCCAGATCTGGGCAGTGAATCACTTGCCCAACGAACCGCAGAAAGAATACCAGGCCCAACAGCGCCACTGGCTGAATCAAAACGCCTGCCTGTTGTGTGATTACCTGGCCGAGGAAATCCAGCGCGGCGAACGCATCGTGGCCGAGAACAGAGACTTTACCGCGCTGGTGCCGTTCTGGGCCGTGTGGCCGTTCGAGATTATTGTGATCGCCAATCATCACTGCGGCGCGCTGACTGATCTGAATGTGCTGGAGCAGACCGCGTTGGCCGATATCTTGCGGCGCGTGACGGCCCGCTACGACAACCTGTTCGAGATCTCATTCCCCTACTCGCTGGGCTTTCATCAAGCCCCCACGGATGGTCATCCGCACGAGGAATGGCATTTTCACGCGCACTTCTATCCCCCGCTGCTGCGCTCGGCCACAGTGAAGAAGTTCATGGTAGGTTACGAGATGCTGGCTGAGGCGCAGCGCGATCTTACTCCAGAGCAAGCCGCAGAAAGATTACGCGGGTTGAGCGAAGTGCATTACACAGCGAGGTAGGGCCGGCAAACAGCCCTGCCGTGCAGTCCGACACTGATCCCCCCACAGGAGAATGGAATGGCCGCCGTCGCACAAGTTCAAGCAGGACCTCAATTGCAAGAGGAATTTGTTCCCGTTAAAAGCCGCGTGTGGGTGTCGATTGCCGATGCCTCGACGGCAACCCTGCAAAGCGTCATCGGCGGCGGCGCCTTGACGTACTTCTTCACCCGCTGGCGCGGACTCGATACGCAGTACGCTGCGATCGTGTGGCTGCTCTTCGGCCTCTGGAACGCCGTCAACGATCCGCTGTTTGGCTACATCAGCGATCGGACGCAAAGCCGGCTGGGGCGGCGGCTGCCCTACATCCGTTATGGCGCGCCGATCTATGCCCTCGCCTTTATTTTTTGCTGGCTGCCCCTGCCCGGCACACAGCACCATCAAGCGCTGCTGTTTTTACAGCTGCTGGTGGGACTGTTCGTCTTCGATACGCTGTACACCGCCATCGCCAGCGCTGTCTATGTCATGCCCTACGAGATGGCGCTCTCCAACAAAGCGCGGGGCAGCATTCTGGTGTGGAAAGTGATCTTCACCATCTTCCCAACCGCGATTCCGCTGGTGGTGGTTCCACTGTTGCAGCCCGGACCGGGTGAAGACGCAACCGTTTATCTCCTGGTTCTGGCGATCATGGGCGTCCTGGTCGGCACGCTGGTATTTGCCAGCACCTTCTTCTACCGCGAAAAACACTTCCAGCAAGCCGAGCAACAGCCGCCCCTCTGGAGCGCCATCAGGGAGTGCTTCAAGAACAAGTCGTTTATCGTGTTCGAGGTGGTGAGTTTCACCGTCATCTACATTCAGACGTCACTCATGCAGGGCGTGCTGTATTACTTCGACGAGTTGAAAGTGCCGGGTCTACCCATCTATCTGGCGCTGGCCGCCGGGATTGTGGCAGGCCTGATCTTCTGGATCAAGCAGCGCGATGTCTGGGGCATCAAGCAGAGCATGCGCCTCGTGTGCCTGGAGTTCGCCATCGGCTGCACGCTCCTGCTGTTCCTGGGGCGCGAGATCATACCCAGCGTGATCGCCTTCTTCTTTGTCGGCGTGGGATTCTCCGGCTGCATGTATCTCATCCCGCTGATGAACGGCGACGTGATCGACATGGATGAGCATCGCACCGGCTTGCGGCGTGAGGGCATGTACGCCGGGGTCAACAGCCTGATCACCAAGCCCGCCATCAGCCTGGCCCAGGCGGTCTTTTTAAGCGTCATCACGGCCTTCGGCTACGACCAGGAATTGATGAAGGGAGCGCAGTCGGTTAACGCTCAGACCGGTGTCTTGGTGGGCTGGGTAGCGGTGCCCGCAATCTTGTTGTATGCTTGCTTTGTCTTGCTGCAGTTTTATCCGCTGGCCGGTGAAGCGTGGCATCAGATCAAGCACGGGCTGGCGCAAATCCATCAGGAAAAAGAGAAGCGTTATCTTGAGACACACGGCTACAAATTCACCGAGTAACGACGCCGGCTGCCGGCTGGCGCATCATGAGGCAGCGATGAACTTACACTCTCGCGTGGCGGCTGAATTCACCCGACGCTTTGGATCGTCGCCCGGCGCCATCGTCCGGGCGCCGGGCCGCGTGAATTTGATCGGCGAGCACACCGATTACAACGACGGCTTCGTGCTGCCGCTGGCGATCGATCGCGCGATCTGGATCGCGCTGCGGCCTCGCCCCGATCGGCAGGTAGCGGTCCATTCACTTGATTTCAACGAAACGTCCGGGTTCGATCTCGATCGGCTGGAGAAACAAGCGGGGTGGATCGAATACCTCAAGGGCATGGCGTGGTCGCTGCAAGCGGCCGGGCAGGCGCTCAGCGGTTTCGACGCCGTCGTCACGGGCGATGTGCCCATCGGCGCCGGGCTGTCGTCTTCCGCCGCATGGGAGTTGGCCGCAGCGCGCGCCTTTGCGGTGACTTCAGGCTTCACCTGGGATGCGGCGCAAATGGCGCGGCTGGCCCAGCGGGCCGAGAATCAGTGGGTGGGCGTCAACTGCGGCATCATGGATCAGATGATCTCGGCGGCGGGCCAGGCCGATCATGCGCTGCTGATCGATTGCCGATCGTTGGAG
>JAUQXC010000345.1 GCA_030834825.1 Thermoflexales bacterium | reverse complement strand
ATCCATGCCCGGTGCATTGGCCGCAACAGCTCGGTCTTGCAGTGCACCCGTCGAACTGCTATACAGCGCATAGGGTGTGGGCGTGAGCGGCTGGCGCGGTGTGAGTGTGATGTACGAGCCGCTACCCGCCGGACAGCGCGCGGCGATTTCCAGCCAGCGTGCTTCGCCACCAAAAGCATCCGGACCAAAATCCAGTTGCACAGTGAACAGGCCATGGTTCAAAGGAACGCCGGGCCTCGCTTGCATTGGGCCGATCTGCCCGGTGAGATTGGACGGCGAGTCCCACAAACTGAACTGGAAATCACAGTTGCCCGTGATCGGCCAACCGTCATTCTTAAGTTGACCCTGATAGGTAAAGACCGGACCAACTGGCTCCACTAAGTCTGCTGTACTTTGCGGACTTGACTCCTGCGCAATGGCGCCACTGCCATTCAACATCAGCGCCGCGACCAACGTGACGATGAAAGCCATGAAAGAATATTTGCGGTTCATGTTTCCTCCTGCTTATTTGGATTGAGAAGTCATTTGACCTAAAGGAACGAACCTCTTGCACTTCGTAAACACTCATCTTCATTAGCACGTGGACATACCTGGCTGCGGCTAACGGCCCGGTTTTAGGAAGTTCAGATCAGTCAATCTTGGCAGATTGAGAAGATTGAGGGGTTTTATCGTTTTTGCTTCCCTCATCAGTGGACCGGCCTTGATCGCATTCCTGCTCCGCCGGATATTCACTTGCCTGGGTTTGTTTCAACAGAAAAGCAAATAATCTTTCCAGCGTCGTGAAGCTATGGCGTTTGCCGGTGTGAGGATCATCCAGCGAGGCCATCCACACCAGTTCATTGCCGCGCCTGGTCTGCCACATGCGCAAAAGATATGAAAAGTAGGCCTTGTCTTCCATCACGCAAAATCATAGCAAAGAGGGGTGGGGAAAGTGTGAGGAAAGCGTGGGGAAATCATCGGGTGCGGCGTACTCAACAATTGTGAAACCGGCATAAATCTTATATAATGCCTTAAAATCCTGCCGGCGGGGGCACTGAACGGATCGAGATTTCAGATCGGCTCAACCCGAGAGAGTTTCATGGCGCACCTGTCGATTTCTTTACTGGGTGGGTTTGCGGTCACCGTAGACGGAGAACCCGTTGCCAGCTTCGAATCCAACAAGGTCCGGGCCTTGCTGGCCTATCTGGCGACGGAAACCGATCGGGCGCACAGCCGCGAAAAACTGGCGAGCCTGCTCTGGCCAGACATGCCCGATCAAGCGGCACGTAGCAACCTGCGTTATGCCTTGTCCAATCTACGTAAGACCATTGGCGATCTGCATTCCTCAAAACCGTTTTTGTGTGTCTCTGGGCAAACAATCCAGATCGATCTTGAAAAGGACGTCGAAGTTGACGTGTTGACCTTTCAGCAACGATTGTGCCAGTCGCCGCTGACCCTCTCGGGCCTGGAGGAGGCCGCCCGTTTATATCGGGGCGATTTCCTCGAGGGGTTCTCCATTGGCGACGACATGGCCTTTGACGAATGGTGCATGCTCAAACGCGAACATCTGCAGCGGCAGGCCTTGCGTGCGCTCCGTTATCTGGCACAAGCCTACGAGAAAAACGGCGATGTCAGCGGTGCCTTACCTTTTGCCTGGCGGCGGGTGGAACTGGAATCTTGGTCTGAGGAAGCCCACCGATATTTGATGTACTTGTTAGCGTTAAGTGGGCAGCGCAGCGAGGCTCTAGCTCAATATGAAGTCTGCCAACGCGCACTGGCTAAAGAGCTGGACGTTGAACCCTCCATCGAAACGACCCAGCTCTACGAGCGGATTCGCGACGGAGGAATCAGTCCGCTGCCACGCATCCCAGCGACAACCCAGCCTAGAACCGAATACCCCCCTCACAGGCAGATTGATCCGCCGACAGCAGAAGCTAAAACTGAGCGCCCTAAAGCACCTGCTGTGCCGCACCCCCGGTTGAAGATCGCCGCTGGCAGTGCATTGATATTGGCCTTATTCTTGGTAATTGTCTTCCTGGCAACCAGACCCGCTGTTCCTAAGCCGGCCATCGCGACGGCCAAAGGCAAAATCATTACACCTTGCCAAAGGCAGTCTGCGCCGCGAATATGTGTAGTAGATGCGCAGACCGG
>JAUQXC010000344.1 GCA_030834825.1 Thermoflexales bacterium | reverse complement strand
GGATTGACCGGCACGATCCGGTACGCCACGCCAAGTTCTGGCAGCGTAATTACCACGAGCATCTCATTCGCCAGGATACAGAATTGGCTGCGATTCGACGCTACATTCACCTTGATTTCAATTTCTTCGTGGGATTCAAGGGGTCGCAAATCAAGGCCATGTCGGTTAAGCGCAAACCAGGTTTTGGGCCACCCGCGGCAAAGACTGAGCGAACGTCATGGGGGAAGGGAGACCACCGGAGATGTGGCCTGATGGGCGCTAGAAATTGAGCGGGTGTCTATTCGTGACCACAGCGGGGATGGCTTCATCAAGTTCACCCGGAGGAATTACTATGAATCACCGATTGTTTCGTTTCATCTCAGTAACGGCCTTGCTGCTCGTCGTTTTGATCACGAATACCTCTGCCTTGGGCGCACCTGCCGCAGCGGGTGTGATGACGGGTTACTATACTCTGTGGGGCTACGAAGGCATCGGCACGGTGGGTGGCGCGGTGACTGGACCCAGCCCCGCGCAGACTCCCCCGATTGCCGACTACGGCAGCACGCACTGCCGCTACATCGACTTGAGCCCGATTACGCTGGGGCACTACTACCTACGCTACCCCTTGCATCTGCCCAACGGGGCCAATATCACTCAGGTTTCGCTCTTTGTCGCAGACTTCGCGAGTACCGGCAATCTGTATGTCTCACTACACTCACGTACTTGGAATAGCCGAAGTAGCGGCGATCCCCTTTTGGCCTACACCTCCTCCACGGCCAACGGCGACCAGACGCTGAATATGACGGGGCTAAATGTGAATGTAAACAACCAGCTCAAACAGTACTGGGTGGATGTCGCCCCCGATAATATGGTCGTACCATATGCCGACCACGGTTCGTTGTGTGTCTATGGTATCCAAGTCACCTACACCATTGACGGCGCTTTATTGCCTTTGATTCAACGTGGTTTTTGATTCGATAAAAGTCTGCCGGCTCTGGACAGCGGAGTGGTTGGAGCAGGGAGCCTAAAGAATAGACTCGTGCTGCGACGAGCCGGTATTTGCTGGAGGACTAAGCGTAAGAAGTGGGGCTGAAAGCTGTCCTACGCCAGTGGCTGGAAGCCGCTGGCGTATTTTATTTGTTTCTCGTCATCGCAATTGGGCCAAGCACCTTTTCGCTGCGCGGGTGCAATGCTGTTGCAACGGTTATCTAAGGAAAGTGCAATGGTTCAATGGAACTTATTCAACAGTCCACAAACTAAGTGTTGTTAAAATAAGTACAATCGGCCCCTCTAGTTTGTAAAACGAATTCATGCTCAAACAATTGCAGCGTCTGGTCATATCCCAGGCTCCACCACCGTCTAGTGGCCCGCTCGTCGTCGTCCTCGACCTGAGCGGGCGTGTGTACTGAATAATCGCTTAGGCGCTTATCCCTCTTTTTTAAGGAAAATCACATGTTAATGCGGAAGATGCCTGTTTGTCGTACGAATGATGGCCATTACTCGGCGCTGAACTTCCCACCAGGCTTCGTGCTTACCCTGCCTGAATTGGAAAGAACGTCTCATCAAGGAGAATATCATGTCTAAGCGCAAGCTGTTGGTAGTCGTTCAACTGCTGTTCTGCAGCGCCTGGTTGGCAGTGGCGCTGAGCGCGCCGCCCGCCGCGTCCCTCACGCCGACGGCGACCGTCCGCTACGTCAAACCAAGTGCGACCGGCACGGGCAACTGCCTCTCCTGGGCCAATGCCTGCACGCTCCCAACCGCCTTGACCAACGCGGTCTCTGGCGACGAACTTTGGGTTAAGGCCGGGACCTACAAACCTGGTACTTCTGGCAACACTGCGGCCACGTTCCAACTCAAAAGCGGTGTCGCCATTTATGGCGGCTTTATCGGCACTGAAACCAATCGAGACGACCGGGACTTTGTCAACAATGTGACCAGCTTGAGCGGCGATTTGGATAGCAGCGGCGGTCATACGGGGGCCGATGCCTTTCACGTGGTGACGGCCAGCGGCGTGGACACCACCGCCATTCTGGATGGCTTTACCATCACCAGCGGTAACGCCAACTATGGTTGCATGCCCAACGATGGGGGCGGCGGCCTGCATAGCGTCAATGGCAGCCCAACGTTGAGCAATCTCATCTTCACTCACAACTACGCTCATCAGCAGGGCGGCGGCGCTTATTTTGAGTCTGGCGCTCCCGTTTTGACGAACATCATGTTCATCAGCAATACGGCGCTTTACGGCGGCGGGGCTGCACTGGTGGGCGGAGCTGCCACGCTCACCCAGATCACGTTTACCGAGAACGCGGTTCCCGACGGTGCAGGTGGCGGGTTGTACCTCCAACAAGGCGATCAGATCAAATTGAAGGATATGACGTTCAACAACAACTGGGCGGTTGATGGTGGCGGTATGGCCATCCAATTTTACGCCAACCCGACACTTGAGAATGTCACGTTTAACAACAACTATGCCGACTGGAAAGGCGGCGGGGTGTATGTCTATTATTACAGCCAACCCATATTGAAAAACGTGACATTCCGCCAGAACTATGCCGTAGAAAGCGGCGGCGGGATAATGACTAACAACCACAGCGCCGTTACGCTGGTGAATGGAGTTTTTAGCGGTAACACGGCGGGTTACGCCGGTGGCGGTATCTATGAAAACCACGGTAGCTATTCAAGTTTCGTGAATGCTCTTTTTACCGGCAACCATTCCCAGGGTAACAGCGGCGGCGGCGCTGAAATTGCCCACGGCAACCTTGCCAGTCACACGACGTTCATCAATACCACCTTCACTGGCAATACCGCCGGCGTCAACGGCGGCGGCGGTATCTATATCGCCTACGGTAGCCAGATTACGCTCACGAATAGCATTTTGTGGGGCAACACCACCACGACCAGCATCTTCCGCGCCCACCAGATCGGCTACTTTGAAGATCCGTGGAACAGCGGACAGGTCATCGTCAACAACGACATTGAGGAGGGTTTTTGGGGAACCGACATTGTCTCCGACGACCCGCTGTTTGTGGATGCCAACGGCGCGGATAACGTCTATGGCACCGCCGATGACAATGCGCATCTGCAAGCTGGTTCGCCCGTTATCAGTATGGGGAATTCGGCCTGGCTACCTGCTGACCAGACCGATC
>JAUQXC010000343.1 GCA_030834825.1 Thermoflexales bacterium | reverse complement strand
CCAGATCGGCTCCAGGTCAGGCTGGGTGGATATTCGCTTCCGGACGCGCCACGCGCTGATAAACAGTGTCGCCATGACCATCAAGAAAGTCGCCAAGCCCACCAAGCCCATCTCACTGGCGATCATAAGATATAAATTGGCGACTTTCAAATAGGTATCGATGTCGGGGGTGCCGGTAAAGCCGACGCCCAAAATCGGATAACGCTGGATCAGGATCAGCGCATCACTGTATTCGCCCATCCGCATCTGGGTCGAGAGGTCGCCCCCTTCGGCATTGCCCAACACTTGCAGGCCGTCGAAGAAATGCGTGACGTAGCCCTGCGTCTGCGGCAGCAACAGCACCAAGGCCAGGGCCAACACCATGATCGCCAGCAATTTACGATAACGCACCACGCCCACCACGCCCAGCGCCACGCCAACGCCCAAAAACGATCCACGCGAAAAAGAGAGCAGCAGAGCCAGCGCCATCAAGCCCAACCCGACGATCAACCAACCCCGGCGCAACACGGGCCGCGTCGTAAACAACTGCGGGATGGCCAGGGTGATCATCATAATCAGCAGGCCGCCTAACGCATTCGGATCGATGGCAGTCCCGGTAGCCCGTTGCGGCAGACTCGGATCGTCGCGGATATACCGCAGCACGCCCGGCCCCTCGGGATAATTGAAGATCCGCAGACGCGAGAGCACTTCCATGGAAGTTTGATCGGGCAGCAAGTACAAAATCACGGCGATCAAAGCCGCCAGCGAACCGCCCATGATCAGCAAACGCGTCACCTGACTCAAGCGCTGTGCCTTCCGCACGGTGTCCGTGATCAAGAAAAACAACAGGATGCTTAAAATGATCTCGGCGAAGTGGCGCGCCACGGTCTGGGTTAACGGTGCATTGGCCAGGCCCGCAATGAAAGTGGCCAGCGCCATAGCCAGGAACGCCAGCACGGGCAAAGTCAAGGGCGTATTGACAAAGCCGCCCAACTTGCCGGTGGCACGTTCCAGCAGCCACACGCCAAACACGGCCACCAGCACCAGATCCAAAAAGGTGGGCTTGAAGGCGAAGTTCACCGGCAGCGCGGCGAAAGGCAACAGACAAATGACGACGATCAGGGCTGCGTAACCGATCTCGATGCGGCGCAGGATCATGACCAATATGATCAGGCCCAGAATGGCGCCGAGGGCGATCGGGCCGCTGAGCAACGCCACAAACAATCCGCCTAGCAACGCCACCACCACACTCAACCCCAGGATGGCGGCCGTGGACAGCCAGCGTCGCTTCGAAATAAAGACATCCGTCCAATGGCTTGTGTGCATACTCTATTTCACTCGCAATACCACGTAAAGGTTCAAGGTTTGAGCGATAACACGATCTCATCATTCAGTACACGTTGACCGCTGTGATCCACGATCGGCAGGCGCGTTTTATCGCTCAACCGATAGAGCCCCAGCGTAACCCGATCGGCCTCGGGCGGCAATGACAGGGGGCGCGTGTCGACGACCACCTCGCCGGGTGACCACCAACTCGTTGGATACGCCCCGCTCAGCGGCGGGCCATCGGCCTGTCCCATCAAGAGGCCGTTTGCATCGAGCAGGTGCACGAAAATCGTGTAATCCTCTGGCGGAGCGGCCGTTACTTGCCAGGTCAACGCCAAATAAGGCGCGCCGTCACGCTGTTCAATCCGCGCAGCCAGCAGCAGGAGACCGTCGCCCACACGATAAGCCGGCGTCGAGTCGTGCTCTTGCAGCGGGGGTGCGAGTTTTCCCACCTCGAGCATGACGGCTGGCACAGGTTGGCCGTGCGCGGCGGGCGCCAGCTCGGTGTGCACGGCCCAATCTTTCAAGCCGATCTGCGCACGCAGCACGACGGGTCGTTCAACACCCTCGGTCTTGATCGGCATGCGATAAGGATCGGCAAAGACCTGTCCCGCTTCGCAGTGCTGCGTCGCATACAGGCCATGATAGGGATACGCATCGCGCTTGCCGACTTCCTGCAACTGACGGCCATAGACAATAGCAAACACACTGTAATCGGCCGTGATCGGCTTGAGGCATTGCCAGTACAATGTGAATTCCACTGAATCCGATCGCGCCCGCGGTTCACTGGGGCGATAACCGATCAGCCGCAGTTGATCGCCATAGTCCACCTCCAGCCGCTTGAGATCAGACGGCAGATCTTTTTCACTGATCATTGACGGCCCGGCGTAGGTCGGCCCAATATCGCGAAACGGCACGATCGCCGCGACGATCAGCATGAAGATCGGCAGCGCCCAACGCAGTTTGATGAAATCCAAAGTCCAAAACACCTGCACTGCACCCGCAGCGCGATGCCAGTGTCTAAAATCCAAAATCGTTTCCCAGCCCAACCAGAGCAACAACGAAATCGCCGCAATCGCCGGGAACATTAGGCGTCCCTGCGAAGCAGGGGTCATCATCGTCCAACGGATCACGCCGACGAAGACCAGCAGCACGTATCCGGTCAGGATGAGCATCAATCCGAAGCGATCGCTTCGGCGGTTTCGGATAAACCATAAGCCACAGCCGATTGCGGCCAGCAGCATAAACAGGTCGAAGATGAAATAGGCCAACGGGAACGTCACGATGTTGACCGCGCCGAACAAGGCCCAATAGGCATAGCGGAAGCCGTCGAACTCCGCGACCAGAGCGAGCAAATCCCTGGAACGTGGCCCCGCAATCGCCACCATCGTCTCCAGGCCGAATAACTCACCGTACAGTTGCAGATTGCGCACGTACCACCAACCGGCGATGAGCAGTACAGGCAGCGCAAGCAGCACACCCGACAACAGCCAACCACGCCAGTCGCGTTCACGCAGATGGCGCACCGTCAAGATCAACGCGACAATGGGCAGCAGCGTCAGCCCGCTGATCTTGCTCAGCGCCGCGCCGCCCAGTACCAGGCCCAACACCAAACGCCGTCCCCAACCCCGGTGGTCCAGGCGGCCCGGCGGTTCATCCCAGCACCGCACGCTGAGGTACAACGCCAGGCTGGTTAACAAGATCGTCAGATTGTCGTTGTTAACCGACGCGCTGATGAAGAGAAACATCGGATTGAACGCGATCAGAGCCGCCGTGCCAATCGGGATGGCCAAGCGATCGGGGAAGATACGGCGCGCAATCCGATAGCTCAGCCCGATCGTACCTGCACCCAGCGCGATCGAGAGAAAACGGATCAGATGCACCGCTAACGTGGTATTGCGCCACGGAAAATCCTCAGCGGGCGAATGGATGATCAGATTACGGTTCGCGTCGAGTGAAGGATCGCCCGGTGCCGCATGTGGATTGCGATACATCCGCTCCGCAGCATCGCGGGTGTCAATCAACTGCGCCAGCGGTGAAACCAACAAGTAGTAGAGCGGAGGTTGGCTGCCTTCCTGCTCCCAGGCTGTCTTGACACCCAGTTGCTGCACCGGCAGTTCACCCGTATCAGCGATGTGCTGCACCACCGCGTAATGCGACACCTCGTCAGACGCTTCAAAGATCGGAGTGGCAACGCTGTAGATCGTGCCGAGCAACAAATATGCAATCAGGAGTAACCGCGACCAATGGGTCGGTTTCGTCATCATCATGGCGCGATCGTCACCGTTCCCAGTTTAATCCAGCGCTCCGGCGACTGTGCACCGTCGACCGTTACGGCCACACGATCGCCGGTAGCGCGTTGATAAAGGCCCGTGTACAGCGTGTATTCTCCCGGCAGGAGATTGATGTGCAAGGGAATAGTATGGCGATCGGCGATGACCTCGCCAGGCCGCCAGGAACTAGTCAGTCGTAATCCACTTACCGGATCACCATCACCCTGTCCCACCGGCATGCCTTTCGAATCCAGCAGATGCACGAATACGGTGTAATCAGCTGTGGGCTGTCCAGCTGCTCGCCAGATCAGATTGACGGCGAGGCGACCACCCGCATGATTAGGCCCTGCGGATAGATTCGCGCCTAGCAATTCGATCGGCTCGCTGAACTGCGCCCGTCGATCGATCTGCAGCGGCGGCACAGCAGTCTGCAAGGGATATTCTTCCACGTGCAGTGTGCCTATTTGCATCCGATTGGCCAACGGCCGTCCCTGGAGGTCGAACACCTGCAGACGCAATGGGTAGTCACCGCTGGGGGCGTTGGCTGGAATAGAGATGATTATCCCCTCACGCACCACATCGCCCGCGCGCCACTGCGCTGTGGTGAAAGCGCCGCCCACGTTGGCCTGTTCGATTGTCTGCAACACACGTCCATCCGGCGTCAACACGTCGAGGTTAAACCGGTAATCTTCCTTCAAGGCGCGCGTGGCTTGCCAGATCAAATCGAGCGCGAAGGTCAATCCCGGTCGAATGACATCGGACGGCGGCACGATGGCCCACATTTGCAACGCTTCGCCGATCGAGACGTCCACCGGTATACCAGTCGTCAAGGCGGCGCGGTCCCAGGGTTGTGTTGGCCGTCCCAGATCGATCTTACCCAATGACACGTAGCCAGCATCATCCGCTTGATCGAAGTTCACCGCGGCGCCAGAGTCAGGTTGTACCAAGCGCAGACGCAGGTAATATGTCCCGGGTGGAATACCCAGCGGCGATAACAGCGTGGTTTCCCATTCCACCAATCGGTCACGCGGCCATTGATCGCGCGGATAATACTGCCACAACTTCCTATCGCGCCGCGCCCAAATATTATTCTGTGCATCAAGCAGTTCCAGCACCAGGGTCAACGGCTCCATGCGATCGGTGGCCTGCCAGTAGGTCTTCACAACCAGAGGCTGATCGGCAGGCCACATGCGTGTGGGAACGTCGAAACCTCCCAAGGCAATTTCCGGCGCACGGGCTACTAGAACTTGCGCCGACTCCGGCAGACGATCGAGAATGGGCGTATGCGTGCGAACTAAATTCACGTATGCACCCGTATAATTGCCGCGGAAACTCGCGCCACTCAAGCGATAAGTGTGCTGCCCCAACCAATCGGGCAATAGATCTTCCGGAAATCCGATGGGCGCGGGACTAGCGACAAACCACAGGCGTTCAGATCGATCGGCGATATGTTGTAAGTCGCGTGCCGCGGCCTGCGGGTCGGCATATGTGCCATAGCGCGGAACAGCGGTGACTGGCAATGCACCGGCTGCGTAGTAGTCAAATGCCAATTGGATAATTGCATCGTGCAGCACGACAGCGTCACCCGGCTGATAATTCGATCGAATGTGTCGCACCAGTGAGCGAACGTCATCCTTCATCAGATTCGGATCGGTAACCTGCTGGATTGTAGCCGCGCCGTATTCGATTAACACTGCCGCACAGGCGATGGCGGCCAGCGGCCAGCCGATGCGCCGCAGCACGGCCAGCCCGCCGGCAATGAGCAGCAGAAACGCCGGCAGCGCGATCGACAAGTTGCGCGGGTTGACGTAGGCGGGTTTGATCAGGGAGATCAGATAGAACGCGATCAGGGGCGCGAATAGCCACAACCCGATGAATAAGAGCCGACCCCAGCGGCACTGCGCCGCCAGCCCGATCGCGCCGAGGACGCCCAACAGCGGAAAGATGATTAGCCACTCCAAGGGGCGCATCTGCTCACGCGACAGGCCCAGGCTGAAAATATTCCACGTTTCAAAGAGCATCTCCTGCAAGGGTCGATATTCCGGGAACTCGGCCACCCGCAGGCGACTGGCCGCAAACACCAGCGTCGGCACGGCGATGATCACGAGGGCGAGCAGCGTTGCGATTGCCCAGCGCCGCTGCCTGCGCCACAGTGCAGTGAACACGGCACTAGCCAGCAGCACGGCGAGAATCACACCGGTGTAATGCGTCAAAGCCATGGCGGTGACACACACCAGCCCCAGTATGAAACGCCGCCGCGACATCGGGTTAGATTGCACACTGCTGCTAGTCAGATACACACTCAACAGCGTCCAGACCGCCAACCATGTGTACATGCGCGCGTCGCGCGCGTGCCACCAGTAAAACGGCGCGGTGGCGATCAGCGCGGCAAACCAGACGCCCACTTCGCGGGACCACAAGCGCTTGCCGGTGACGTAGGCCAGCGGCACGATGAGCGTACCGGCGATGACGGATAAAAGGCGCAGCGCAAACTCTGTCTCGCCCGTGATTTTGCTCCAACCACTGAGCATCAAGAAATATAATGGCGGATGCGTATCCGTAGTTGGCACGCCTTGAATGTCGATACGACCGGTCAGGTTCTGCAGCAACGGCGCACGCGCGCGATAGATTGACAGACCTTCGTCGGTCCACACGCTCATCGCTTCGACACGATACACGCGCAGGCCAAAGGCCAGCAGCGTCAGCGCTAGGACCAGCACGATCGCCCAATTCAGATGCTTCATGGCGCTGTTACTCCAACGTTCGCGATCTGCACGGCGCCCGAAGGATCGCCATTTGCCGGCAGACGCACCCCCGTCGCCAGATCATACCAGCCGACGGCAATTCGATATTCACCCGGCGGTAGATCAGGCGGCAGATCAAGACGGTGCGCATCCGGCACGATCTCATTCACATCCCAGAAAGACGCGGGGTAGTGATTCGCTTGTGGCATCGAGTCTGCATTAGCGACCTGCTGGCCGCGCGCATCCAACAGCTGCATAAAGACCGTGTAATCCTTATCCGGCACCCGTGCCGCCTGCCAATACAACGTCGCCGTCACCGGCTGGCCGGCGCTCACGTCATGCGGTTCAACCGTCGTTGCCAGCAACCTGATCTGACCGCCGAAATCGATCGGTTCGGGCAACGCCACCGGAACGATGGGGGTAAGGGGCGATCGGACTTTGAGTCGATCAAGAATGATCGGATTGATCTCCGATCCGACGGGGTCCACCGCAGGCAACCGCGCTTGTGTATCCGGATCGACCAGACCGACTTCCACCGCATAGACACCGCTTGGTGCATCCGCGGCAATCGCCAGCGGAATGTGATCGCAGAAGACCTCGCCCACCGACCATTGCGTACTGGGATAGTGCCCTAGGCCGGTATAGGTGCGACGTTCGGCAATCTTGGTATTGGCTTCGCCCAGGACATGGACAAAGGCGTAGTAGTCTGTTGCGGTTGGTTGAAGAGCCTCCCAGCACAACACAACCGAGATGCTTTCGCCAGAAGTTACGCGAGCGGG
>JAUQXC010000342.1 GCA_030834825.1 Thermoflexales bacterium | reverse complement strand
CACAGTGCCGCTATTACTGTTCACAACCCACATATTGATCCCATCGAAGGCAATCCCGGCTGGCGAATCGCCGACAGTAGGTGTGATGATGTGACTCCCGTCGCTCGCGCGTAGCACACTGACGCTGTCACTCGATTCGTTGACCACCCACATGTTGATTCCATCAAAGGCAATTCCCCACGGCCCGAGTCCAACGTCGATGTTCTTCACCAAGACACCGTCACTCGCCCGCAAGACATGAACAGAGCCAGTGGTCACTCCTTTATTGACCACCCACATGTTGATCCCATCGTAAGCAAGCGCGACCGGATATGTACCGACGGTAGGCGTCATCACGTGAGAGCCATCGTTGGCGCGTAACACGCTAACGCTGCTGTTACCCAGATTCGCCACCCAGATATTCGCCCCATCGAAAGCGACGCCGACAGGCCCCGCCCCAACACTCAAAGTCGTCGTCGTGGCGATGGCGGGATACCAGCGCAGCAATGCAATCTGCTTGGGGTTGGGGCCGGCGATAAGCGCGGGGCGGTTGGTCTTGATCGCGTGCCCGTTGGCACTATTAGCCCATACGCCTGTATCTTGCAGGCTGGTGAAAAAGCCGGCTGTACCGGTGATACTCTCGCCCAAGACGCCGAAGTTATTAGTGCTGCTGCCCGATACACCAATACCATCTCGACTTTGGCCTCTCACACCCACCATTCCCTCGCCAAACACGCCAGTGGATGTGCCTTGACCGCGCAAACCCTCGAAGCCTTGTCCCGACACGCCCGTTCCACTGATACTGTGGCCCAACACAGCCGGACCTACCCCACCGTTTTCTCCATAAACGGTAGGATAGCCCGTGTTGCTGCTGCCCCAGATGGCGTGACCATCCCCAGTATTGATGACGCGGAAAATGGGATCATCGCTCAATGTAGCGCTCATGATAGCTCCCGGCCGCAACGAGAGCGCATAAGGTGCAGGCAACAATGGCTGCCGCGGCGTCATCTCAGATTCACCCGCTACAGTCACGCCCAGCCACAAGGCCCGTCCGTCATACAACCGGGGATCGACCTGGAGCTGGGCGGTAAACAGGCCCTTGTTCACAGTCACGTTCATCGCCTGTGACCACAGCGGCATACCGCCACTCGATTGGGCATACACGCTGAACGTTATCACCGGTGTGCCGTTAACGGGGTTACCGCCACTAAGCAACTGCCCTTGATAAGACAATGTACTAGACACAGTCGCTGTCGGCAGTAAAGCGACAGCCACTTCAGCGCGGGTTCGGTCCGGTCCGGCCCAGGCGCTCGTCGCCACCAGCAGCGCTCCCGTCATTGCCAGCGCTCCTACGCCGGCCCACATGATCGCTTTTACAGATCTGCCGTTCATTTTTCCTCCTGATGCTTAAACGATCGTTTTGTTCAGCTTAACGGATCAGTTTCAAACTGCTCTACCTGAGATAATGTCTTTTTGTTGTTTTACCTCCTCGCAGATTTGAGGCGTCCCGTCACTTTGTTTCTCCCGATTAGAGGTCTGCAAGTCGCTTCTCGGTTATAGGGATTGATCTCCAAGATCTGTTTCAACCGGAAAGCACATAGTCACTTTTGCGCAGGTGAAGGCTGGACCAAGATCCATGGCGAATGCACTGGCGTAGAGAGTGACTTTGTTGAGGTACTGGTTATCCGGGTATGTAACTGCTGCGTATGAGCATAGTCTAACGAGCGCGACTCAGGCTGACCATAGCCCTGCGGGTAGAGGTAGGTGCCCGCTTCACCCTCTGGTTTGTTGACTACGTCCAATTGTGGATGATCGCGTACCCATGGATCGTTGCGCTGACTGTACACCATCCACGAAACCTTCTTGCCCGCCACACCGCCTGCGATCTTGAACGTATTGCCTTGAACTTCTTCAGCGATGTACAGATTGGGCATCGGCGCACCCATCGCTGTGAGATAGTAGCGATAATCGCCTGTATTGACCGCCGAGAAATAGGCGGGGAGTTGAATCGTCGCCTCACCCTTGGTGTCGAGCACGACCGTACCGTTATACACATTTTGCACTTGCGGCGATTCGACGGCGTAGTGATACAGATATTGGTTTTGAGGGTCGAGCGGGTTGTCGATCTTGAAAGGTTTGGTGCCGCCCGCACTCAGATCGCCGGTGACATGGACGTTGCCGCTGAAATAGCCGGCATAGCCACTGCTGCTTTGGCCCCATACCCCGAAAGCGGCTGAACCGTTGTTGGCCACACCGACGACGCCGTTTCCGCCGGTTATATTGGACGTGGCCCAGACACCTGAAGCGCCAGTGCCGGACAGGCCGTAGCCCAGGCCATTCCCATACACACCTGTGCCACTGGCACCCAACGCTTCGCCATAAACGCCCATCCCGTTGGAAAAACCAGGATGGGC
>JAUQXC010000341.1 GCA_030834825.1 Thermoflexales bacterium | reverse complement strand
TGCTGTTCAGGCGAGACATTGGGATTGGCGTACCAGTAGTCCACACCGGCGAGCGGGGTGGCTGCGCCACCAGGGCCGGCGGGCATGGGGGCCACGCCCAACTTGTCGCCCAGGTCCTTCTTGTAGTCGCCGAGCATCCACGGGCCATTGATGATCATGTCCACATCGCCCTGGCGGAACGCGGTGTCGGCTTTGCCGCCGTCGGTCTCGAAGTTCGCACCGGCGTCTTTGAGGTCCTTCAGATATTGCAGCGCTTCGGCGAAACCGCCCTGGTCGGCGATGCACTTGCCGTCGGCGTCCATCAACTTGCCGCCGAACGCGCCGGTCAGGAAGCCGAAGTTGTGATAGTTGTTCTGGTTGATGGCGATCTTCTTGCCACTCTTGACCAACGCCAACAACTGGTCGGTGGTCTTGGGCGGCTCAGGCACTGTGCTGGTGTTGTAGTACAACGCCACGGCCTTGATGATCCCCGGCACGCCATATACCTTGCCGTCGATCGTCGCGCCGTCAAAGCTGCTGGGTGGGAAGGCATCGGTCTTGCCCTTGAGCAGTTCGGTGATGTCGGCCAGCAGGCCGGCGCGGATCTGGTTGCCGGTGTTGTCATTGGGGGCGGTGAACATATCGGGGCCGCCACCGGCTGCCACTTCGGTCTCCCACTTGTTGAAAATCTGATCGAACGGGATCTGCAACACGTTGACCTTCAGATCGGGGTACTTCTTGTTTAAGGCTGCCAGAGCCTCGGTCAGCGCTTGCTCTTCCGCGCCACCCGTGCCATAGGCGTTCCAAATGGTGATCTCGCCCTTAGGACCGCCAGCGGGCTGATCAGCGGGTTTATCCGTGGGTTTAACCTCAGCGGTTTGGGCTGGGGCCTGAGTGGGGGCGGGAGTGCCACCACCACAGGCGGCCAACAGCAGGCCTGCTAAGACTAACAGAGCTACGAGCGAATAGCGAATCTTCATTTTTTCTTCACTCCTGGGATATCTTCAAGTTGCTGCTTACGCTTACCCGCACTGTGCAACGCACAGGTGAATTTACGGGCAAGTCTTGATCGATGGCGAAAGTCATCCATCTTTTTCTGGCTTGTGTTTCAGGCATCACCTCCTCAATTATGATCCTTACTCGAAGCACAGATCAATCAGTCATGCAGGTTTAGGTAATGTCACTTGACCATTCGTGCAGTGGGCCGTGCTCTTGCCGGTAATCAGCAGCGGCGGCATCAAGATCTGCTCACGCTCGAGCGGTTTATCTTCCAGCAGGTTGATCAACATTTGGGCCGCTTGCCCGCCGACTGCTTCGGGCCGCGTATCGATGACAGTCAGGTCGGCAGAGGCGAGATGCAGATGCTCAGACCGATCGAAGGAGATCACTGAAATATCATCCGGAACCTTGCGGCCAATGTCACGCAGTGCGCTGACTGCGCCGACGGTGACGACTTCCGACCAGACAATGATGGCGGTGACTTCAGGATGTTGTTCGATCAGCGCGAGGGTAGCGCGATACCCGGCGTCGGCCGACCAGACCGCGGGTGACATGATGCGGGGCAGTTGCTGCTTGGCGCAGCTCTTCTCAAACCCCTTGACGATGCGATAAGCGAAGGCAAAGTTGAGATCTTCGGGACAAATAAAGCCAATTGAATGGTGTCCCAGTTCGACCAGATAGTCCACCGCCAGCCCAATCGCGGCCTCGCCATTCAGATCGACCAGGGTCAAGCCTTTGTTGTCGCGGGTGCGTCCAATCAACACAAAAGGAATATCGGTTTCGCGCAATAATTTCACGCGTTCATCCTTTTGCTGAATCCGCATCAGCAGCACCCCGTCGACAAGCCCTGAATAAACAATTTGGCGTAAGTCGTCGACGTTGACTTGAGGCGCAGTGAGCGTCAGGAAGGTATAACCATGTTGATTGACAACCGCGCCGATGCTGGCGATGTAACGCACTTCGACATCGGCAAAGGTCGGTGAGGCTAATGGGAGAACCAGCGCGATCGTATGACTGGGGCTGCCGGCCAGGCGGCGTGCGATGGGACTGGGTGAATACTGTAGATCCCCCATCGCCTTGAAGATGCGTTCACGTGTGGCGGGGGCCACGGGCCGTTTGCCACTGATGGCATGGGAGACGGTCGTCTTCGCGACGCCGGCACGCTTGGCAACTTCGTTAATGGTTGGGCGGGATTTTGATTTGCGTGGTGTCACGCTGGGTAATCCTGGATCTGGGCTATTTCAGGAGCACCACTCTAATGTAGCACAAACCGGTTTGCTAGTCAATAGCTAAAACGAGATTTTGAGCGGATTTTAAGCAAGTTGAACCGGTTTGGGTAAAGTCGTTTGTTGCATCAGGCAACTAACTTGCCGCGGCTGGGCAGGCAAGCGGCGCTGGACTGCTTTGATGTCTTTGTCCTCGCACCCCTTGGGTTAGCCTCTTTGACGAAGTTGCTAACGCAGAATAGAATTATCTGATGAACCTCTGCTTACCGGTCCGAGTATTCAATACATCCCGTATGATTTAACAAGTAAGGCGGCTATGACTAGCTTACCTCTGTCCGACAAACATGGTGCAACGACTTATCGTTTCGACTGGGTGGCTGGGGTCCTGGCGGGTCTGGTCGTTTTCTGCGCCGCCGCCAGCATTGCCACGGCCGAATGGATGGCCAGCCTCGATTTGCTGGCGTTGACGACGCTGGCGGGTTGGGGACTAAGCAGCTTGATCATCACCCGCTCCTGGCGAGCGCGAACCGTGCACTGCCTGATGATTCTCTACGGAATCGTCTGGGTGATGATGATTGCCTTGAACAACCTGCCCGATAAAGTCTATGGTTTCACCTCGCTGGATAGTTTGCGGCATTTGATCGTCCGCCTGGGGGAACATGTTTATCTGTGGCTTGAAGCCGTCTCGACGGGTGGAGTGGGCAAGGATAACACGATTTTCTTGATGCTGCTGATTGCTGGATTCTGGCTCATTACTTATCTGGCAACCTGGAATACCATCCGCCAGCCACATTTATGGCGAACCGTCGCCCCCGCCGGGATTATTCTACTGATTAACATGTATTACTATGGCGGTCAGGCGCCCCTGGCTTTTTGGTTGTTGGTTTATCTGTTTGGGGTGTTGCTCTATGCTGCGCGTTTATATACGCTGCGTCAGGAACAGCGCTGGCAATTTGGCCGCGTGCGCTTCAAACCGGATGTCGAGCGTGACTTCTTGCAGTTGGGTGCGATCATCGCTGTGGCGGCCGTCGTCTTTGGGATGGTGGCGCCGGTTTTCGCCGGCGCACCCCAGGTCACGGGTTTGTGGCGCGAAATCAGCCGCCCGATCCGATCGATCGAGGACACTTTCAGCCGTCTGTTCTCCGGCTTGCAGCCGCATGGCTTGCCTTACACCAATCCCTTTGGCCGGACATTGGCCTTGTTGGGGCAACGCACTTTGGGTAATGAGCTGGTCTTGGAAGTGCGTTCCCCCGAAAGCCTTTATTGGCAGGGCGTGGTCTACGATCGGTATACCGGCGCTGCTTTTCAAAGCTCCGACACGGAGCGCATCTCGGCCAGCATCGACGAGCGGGCGCTGCCGCAAAGATTTGATGAACGCGAGCTGATCACCCAAACGGTGTCCGTTTACTTCCCAAACAACACGCTGATTTTTGCCGCATCACAACCGGTAGCCGTGAATCAGACCAGCTGGCTTGAGATGCTGCCCGGCAACGATCTGACCATGTGGACGATGCTGACCCCGATCGGAGGCGGCAATTCGTACCGTGTGGTTTCGGCGGTCAGCCGCGCCCTGGTTCCACAACTGCAAGCTGCCGGGAGCACCTATCCGCCGACAGTTCGCGAGCGTTATTTGCAGCTGCCAGATACGCTGCCCGCTCGCGTGAGGGATCTGGCGCAGCAGATCGTGACGGATGCGAAAGCGACCAATCCGTATGATCAGGCAGCAGCTCTGGAAACCTGGCTGCGCAGGCACATTGAATACAACGATCAAATTCCGGCGCCAAGTCAGGGACAGGATGGGGTGGACTACGTTTTGTTTGAGACGCGGCAAGGCTTCTGCGATTATTATGCTTCAGCGATGGCCGTGATGGCGCGGTCGCTCGGCATCCCGGCACGCATTGTGACTGGATTTGCAACGGGCACGTATGACTCACGGCGCGGCGTGTATCAGGTTTATCAGAACAACGCGCATACGTGGGTGGAGATTTACTTTCCGAGCTACGGCTGGGTGCAGTTTGAACCGACAGCCAGTCAGCCTTCCATTGAACGTCCACAGCCCGAGAATACTACCGAAGATTCTGACTCGGGGGATGTCGGCGCCGGTTCAGCTCGACGGCGGGGGCGAGAAGGGATCGATGAAGAATTCGATCCTAACACCGGACCGGCCAGTGATCTTGGGTCACCCGAGAATCCCGCCGCCGTGCAGGCGGCCAGCGTCTCACCGATCGGATGGCTGCTCGCGATTGGCTTGGGGGCGATCTTACTGGTCGCAGGTGGTGGCTTTGTGGCGATGGGGTGGTATGAAAATCGTGGCGCGCCGGCGCAAGCGGGTGGTGGCACTTGGGCTTTTGCACGTTTATCGCGCATGACTCGTTGGTTGCGGGTGCGGCAATCGGAGGCTGATACACCCTATGAGC
>JAUQXC010000340.1 GCA_030834825.1 Thermoflexales bacterium | reverse complement strand
TTTGAATCGACGACCAGGTTATAGGCGGCGATAATTTCCACGCTTAATTCACCCGCGGCAAGCGCGGAAAACGACGGCAGGCCAAGTGAAGCCGCGCTGACAGCGACCAGTATCAGCGTAGCCAGTGCCAGCACACTTGCCAGGCGCCACACGTGCCCTGTCTGCCACTGGGGTCGCTCGGATGAATGGGACATGATGCACTCCTCATTATTGAAAATGTAAGGAATATTTCCGGACGTCGTTGGGACGCGCCTAGTTTGTCAACAAAAGGGTTGAAAAGAAGCTACTCCCGCCATATGTGGCGAATCCGCTCCATCAGATTGAAGCGGAGATGAAGCGGATTCAGTTTCACTGGTTAGCTTCGTCTAACTGAGGGTCACCGGTTTATGCAATTTGCGCATTTCACATGGCCGCAGTTAGCGCATTTGGCGGTTCCCTTGTTTTGAGTATGACACTGGCAACAGGCCCACATCGCCCCGGCCAGGATGCGCAGCATTGTCCTGAACATAGCACTCCTTAATTGATCTGTAGATGAGATGGATATAAAGGGTGTTGACTCTTTAGCTACATGATAGTCAAAAATGGTTGGCGACAAGTTGGGCTGACCTGCCAAATCGATTGCGGCGACATTGCAGCTCTCTTGCAGCTTCATTGTATTAAGCACGGGCAGAGAAAGCATCACGGCTGCTCTTCATAGCCGTTTTGCTCATCGCTATACCGCTTTGCTGGGCAATGAGTGACGGCTGCACCGCCGCTGTAATTTGCAAGTTCGCTGTCAGGAGCGGGTGTCAGAGGGAATAAAACCGACAAGACCTCGTGCCACATCATCGTTGTGAGGTCTTTAAGGGGTCAGTCAGAATGCACTATTGCACGTAAGGGGGCGGTGGGAACTGGGCTTTGCCTTTGCGATCTTCGGCGTTCAACCAGGCGGCAAAGCTGGCGAGGATGGCCACGAAGAAGATGCCGCTGCCGGGTACCCACATGATCAAGCCGGCCAATTGCTGATCCGTCATCGGCGACAGGCCAAACGCCAGCGAGGCAGCGCCATAGAAGGGGAAGGCGATGGTCGGTGCAAAAGTGAAGATCGCGCCAAGGATGCTGCTGGAGACCATACAGGCAAACAGGTAGGCCATACGCGCCGGATAGCTCAACGGACGCGCAGGCGGAACAGCGTGAGTCACCGGCAGCCACATCAGCACGCCCGCGACCAGAAACATCATGTGTTCGAGGATATGAAGGTTGGGATCGCGCAGTGCGCCTTCGTATAACGCGGGCACATGCCAGAGCCACATCACGGCATTGAAGAAGAGCAACGTTACCAGCGGGTGTGTGAAGATGGGCAGCAGTCGTTTGACGACCGGCAAGTTGTATAGATAGCGAATCCAATAACCGGGCGTCCCCAACAGCAGGCAGGCGGAAGCGAGCAGCATCAGCAGGATGTGCTGGACCATGTGCGCCGAGAAGAGCGCTTCGTTGCTGAGTGAATCGAGCGGCGTGACGAGCGCGACAAAGATCAAGAGCAGACCCAGCGCAAAATAGCTCACCTGTGAGGCGCGCACGGCGCTGCCCCAGTGCGCGTCCCGGCGTGCAGTGTAGATCAGATAACCGTACAGGACGGCCTGGCTAATCAACATCATCAAAATGCTGGGCGCGAAGTTCCAGGTTAAGGCACTGTCAGGAATGATCATGATCTTGGTATCCGTCTCGAAGTGAACACTAAAAGTATAGCACGGACTTCGGCTTGGCCCCATTTCCGCTATATCCCGATATGGGTATAATAGCCTCAGCATGGCACTCAACCTTACTCCTTTTTCTCTAATTGCCATCGCGCTGGCGATTGTAACCTTGACGGCGGCGATCTATATCTGGTATATGCGCAGCAGCTATGGATCGGCTCCCTTGCTGTTGCTGACGTTGGCCGCAGCGCAATGGTCATTGTGTTTTGGCTTGGAAATTGCCGGCGCGGATGTGCCCACCAAGCTCTTCTGGGCAAAGGCTCAATGGCTGGGATTAACGCTGGCGCCTGTGTTGTGGCTGGCGACTGCTGCGCGGGGAAGCGGTGACTGGCCTAGCGTGCTGGGGGGGCGACGCTGGTTACTCTGGTTCCTGCTGCCCCCGCTGATCATGATCCTGGTTGCCACCAACGAATTACACGGATTGGTGTGGAGCGAGGCCGTGCTCGCGCATGATGGCCTTCAGCTGCCGCTGCACCTGGAACGTGGGGCGTTCTTCTGGGTGAATGCCTTCTTTGCCATCGGCCTGTGTTTGCTCGTGACGTTGCTCGCCATAGCGGCCATCATTCGTTTGCCCATGTTCAGGCGGCGCTATGCGGCGGCGGTCTTGGCCGGCACTGCGTTACCCTGGTTCGGCAACGTCCTGTATCTGGCCGGTCTCGATCTGGCCGCGCCGCTCTCCTACTGGCTGGGTGGCTTGACGTTGAGCTGGGGTCTCTATCAGATCCGCTTGCTCAATCTGGTCCCCATCGCGCGCAGCGCCATTGTCGAAAGTCTGCCGGACGGCGTCATGGTGTTGGACGACAAAAACTGCATCATCGATTGCAACCCGGCGGCGCTGCAGTTGTTGAACACGCAGCTCAAAGCGGTGTTGGGACGGCGTGTGACTGAGGTGCTGCCGGCGCGGCCCGATCTGATCGAACGCTATGGCACGCTGCCCGAGGCACAGGACGAAATTGTGCTGAATGAACGGATCTGCGAACTGCGGATCGCACCCATGTCCGATCGGTTAGGGCGACCCACCGGGCGCTTGATCATGGTGCGCGATGTCACGGAGCGGGTGCGCTCAGCCGATGAGCTCGATCAGCGCACGGCAGAACTGCAAACCATCCTGCAAGCCTTCCCCGACCTGATGTTTCGCCTGGATGATAACGGGCGCTTCCTGGGTTATACCGCCAGCCCGCAAGCACGTCTCTTCTCGCAGCCACACGAATTTCTGGGACGCCGCATTGACGAAGTGCTGCCCGACCCGATTGGGCGCCAGCTGCTCGACGCCTTGCTGCGAGTGCGCCTGGAGAATGCACCGCAAGCCTTGGACTATTCGCTGCTGGCTGATGATCAAACGCATTGGTACGAAGCGCGGCTGTTCCCCACTCGACGCCGGGAAGTCATCGGCGTCGTGCGTGATGTCACCGAGCGCAAGCAAGCTGAGACTGAGCTGCGCGAACAAAAAGAGCTCTTGGAGAATCTGGTGGCAGTCGCCCGCGCGACCAGCGAGCAACCGGCGCTGGAGGCCACGCTGGAAAATGTGATGCAGGTCGGTGTGAATCTCACCTCAGCCGATCGCGGCAGCCTGTTCCTGTTGAACCCGGCCGGTGAAGTCACGCAAACGGTCTCAGTCAGCGATGATGCCTCTGCGACCGAACGGCGCGCCGTGGTTGAGCGGCTCATGCAGGACGGTCTGGCCGGCTGGGTGGTGCGCGAGCGTCAAACGGCGTTGGTGACGGATACCACGGCTGATGATCGCTGGCTGCCACTCCCGCGGGCGTACTTCACCGGTTCGGCGCTGGCCGTGCCCATCTTGAGTGAACAGAGTCTGCTGGGTGTGTTAATCCTGACGCATACGCGCCCTCAGCACTTCACGGCCGATCACGTCCGGCTGATGGAAGCCGCGGCCGATCAGATGGCGCTGGCCGTGCGCAATGCCCGGCTGTTTGAAGTGCAGCGCCGCATGGCCGAGCGCCAAACGACGTTGTATGAAGTGCTGCGCGCGGTCAGCGGACAGTTGAATGCCGAGGTCATTGCGCAGACGGCGGCTGAAGCCATCGCGCATTTTGCGGGCTGGCCTCACGTAGCCCTGTTGTTGGCCGACAATGATCATCGTCACTGGGTGGTCCGCGCCATCAGTGGCGCGCCCTCGCTGCCGCTGGGTTTCACCCTGCCCATCGCGCCAGAAGTCCTGCGCAACGGTGCGTTTACCAGTCTGTCCCCCGAATCGATCGCTGAAAATAGCGACCTCAGCGATCCGGCAGCGCGCGCTTCCGATGTGGCGCATCTGGTGGTGCCCTTGTGGCATGGCGGCAGTTTGATCGGTGTCCTCAACATCGAAGGCCATGCCGCCACCGCTTTTGACGCCGACGATCTCTCACTGGCGCAGTCGCTGGCCGATGCCGTCGCTTTGGCGTTGGACAACGCGCATCTGTACGAATATATCAACGACGAACGCAGCCGCTTGCAGGCCTCCATCCGCTTCAACCGCGACGGGATTGCGTTGCTGGGCATGACGCAACGGATTCTCGTCATCAACGCTCAGGCGCTGCGCTTGCTCGGTCTGCCGGGTGAGCCGGAAGAATGGCTCAATCGCCCGATTGCGGCCGTAATCCGTTTGCTACGCTGGCAAAGCCCTCCCGTCGTCAAGGCGATAATTAGCGAGATCCGGCGTGCCCAACGCGGCGACGAGCCTCCCGCCGAAGGTGAGTATGAAGTCGCTTCCCGGGTGGTGCATTGGACCAGCCTACCGGTGTTGAGCAATGCCCAGCCGATCGGACGCTTGATCGTGTTGCGCGATGTCACCGAAGAACATCAATTGAACGCCATGCGCGAAGATCTGACCAGCACCATGGTGCACGACCTGCGCAATCCGGCGACGGTGGTGTTGGGGGCCTTGGAATTGTTGGAGGGCGAGGACCTGACGGAATCGCAGCGCGAGATCACCGACGTGGCCTCACAGGGTGGACAGCGGCTGCTCAACCTGATCAATGCGATTCTGGACGTGAACCGCCTGGAGAGCGGGCAGATGCCGTTGGAGCGTGAGCCGGTTCGGCTGGATATCATCGCCGCCGAGATTGTCGAAATGGAACAGGTTCTGGCCCGCGATAAACAGCTGACACTGGAAAATTGCGTCAGCTCCGATCTGCCGCTGGTCTCGGTCGATGTGGAATTGCTCCGGCGTGTGATGCAAAACTTGATCGGCAATGCGATCAAATTCACTCCCCCAGAGGGTCACATCGTTATCAAAGCCCAGCTCGAGTCCGCCAACCCGCCCTGCCTGCGAGTATCGATCATGGATGATGGTCACGGTCTCGCGCCAGAGCTGCAAGCGCGCTTGTTCCAGAAGTTTGTCACGGGTCGCGTGCGGGGCCGAGGCAGCGGGCTGGGACTGGCCTTCTGTCGGCTGGTCATGGAAGCACACGGCGGGCGCATCTGGGTGGAGTCGGCGCCGGGCCAGGGTGCGACCTTCCATTTCACGTTGCCGTTGGCCGAAGACTAAGGCAATTTTCCTCCCCCGATTGATTTTGCCGCGCCGCTGGTTATAATGAAGGGTGCGTACTGGAAACCGGGTTTCTCCTCTCAAGAAAGGTGTGGTGTTGCCATGACGGCGATGAGACTGGTTAACGAAGTGCGCCCTCCCACAGTCGCCGGCGCATTCTATCCTGCCAACCCCGATCACCTGACGCAGTTAATCGACGAGTATCTGGCCGCAGTCCACCGTCTTGAGCCGGAACCGTCGCTTGTGATCGTGCCGCACGCCGGTTACGTGTACAGCGGCGGCGTGGCCGCGCACAGCTTCAAGCAGGCGATCGATCGTGGCTATACGCACGTCATCATCCTGGGCTTTAGTCACAGTCAGGCTTACAGTTTTGACGGCGCGGCGGTTTGGGCTGCCGGAGCCTGGCGCACCCCGTTGGGTGAGGTGCCGATCGATGCGACCCTGGCGCAAAAGATTATCGCCTCAGCGCCGGACGTCTTTACCGCCGATCGATCGGTTCATCTTGACGAGCACAGCCTGGAGGTACAAGTGCCGTTCATCCAACGTGTGCTGCCCGGCGTGCCCATCGTACCGATCTCGATCGGGCGGCCCACGCTCGAAAACGCCCAGGCTGTCGCCGATGCTTTAACGCAGGTGCTACGCGAGACTCCACACACCCTGGTCGTGACCTCGACCGACCTGTCACATTATCCGTCCTCTCAAGATGCCGTGCGGGTCGATCAGGCGTCGATCAATGCCGTCGTGTCGCTCGATCCGCTGGCGTTGGACGCTTGGGAGGAGGAAGCGCTGTCCAGCCGCACGCCCGACTTGCGTACCATCATGTGCGGCAAAGGCCCGGTGTTGGTTTCGATGTTGTTGGCACGCAGTCTCGGCGCAGAGCAAGTGAACGTGATCCACTACGCTAACTCGGGCGATGTGCCCCAGGGTGAACCTGGCCGTGTAGTGGGTTATGTGGCGATCGAATTTGTGCGGGGGCAACCACCGGCACTCACGAGTGAAGACAAGACCGTGCTGTTGAAGCTGGCACGTGAGACGCTGGCCGAGTTCTTGTGCCATCGCACCCGGCCGCACTTCGAGCCGGCCACGTTGGCCGTGCAGCAGCCGCGCGCCACCTTTGTCACGCTGCGCCATCAACAGACCCATGATCTGCGCGGCTGTCGTGGCGAAGTCTTTGCCCGTTATCCTTTGTGGGAAAGCGTGCAGCACGTTAGCATTCTCAGCGCCACCGACGATCCACGTTTCAATCCCATGACGTACGCTGAGCTGGCCGACATGCACCTTGAGATCAGTGTGCTCACGCCCATGCGTCTGGCGCACAGCCCGGAAGAAGTAATTGTGGGCAAGCACGGCGTGATGATCCGTCAGGGCGGACGCGGCGGTCTGTTCTTGCCGCAAGTGCCGGTGGAACAAGGCTGGGATCGCGACGAGTATCTCTCGACATTGTGCTGGATGAAGGCCGGTTTGTCCGCCGACGCCTGGCGCAGGCCGGGAGTGCAGCTGTATCTGTTTGAAGCGGAAATTTTTGAAGAGTAGCGTACCCCGTCTGCGAACATTGAGTAACGAGTAAGATTGGCCCTTACTCGTTACTTGTTGTCTGTCGTCAGTTGTAGTTAATCTCATTACCCGGAGCCCACATGCCCACTTATCCGCTTGAACCTTTTCGCATCAAATCCGTCGAACCGATTCGCTTGACGACGCGCACCGAACGCGAACGTATTTTGCAGGAGGCCGGTTACAACCTGTTCAAGGTGCGCGCCGCCGATGTGACGATCGATCTGTTGACCGATTCCGGCACCGGCGCCATGAGCGACACGCAGTGGTCGGCGCTCATGCGCGGTGATGAATCCTATGCGGGAGCGCGCAGTTACTTCAATTTGAAACGCGCTGTGGAGGAAGTCACCGGGTTTGCGTACTTCGTGCCGACCCACCAGGGCCGTGCCGCCGAGAACGTGCTGTTTTCGATCGTGGTGCAACCCGGCATGGAAGTGCCCAGCAATCAACACTTCGATACGACCTACGCCAACATCCGCGCGCGGGGCGGCGTCCCGATCGATCTGGTGATCGACGCCGCGCACGATCCGGCTGCGATCCATCCCTTCAAAGGTAATATGGATCTGGCCCAGCTGGAGCGCTTTATTGAGACC
>JAUQXC010000339.1 GCA_030834825.1 Thermoflexales bacterium | reverse complement strand
TTTCAGCGCCCCGGCAATCCTCCGGGGTCGGGCCGCTGAAGTCTGCTTCTACCGCCACCAACGTCTGTTGATGGCGCGGCTCCTTCTCAACCTTGGCTTTGGTTGAGGCGCGGCCGGTTGCCGTGGTCGTGGATGGCGTTGTTTCGCTCATGCCCCGCTCCTGATGGAAGAAATAACCTTCTCTTCAACAAGCGCTGTTAGCCCACCGCTTTCCAGGTGAACCATCACACCCGGGAGTATCGCTTATTGGAAAACCGCTGAGTTAACCCTGGCCTATCGCGAACCTCTATTTGAATGAATTGGCAAAGCTTTGCCCTGTGTGAGTGTGCATGTGGTGGGGTGTGTGCGATATGATGTGGAAAGCCCAATAAGCGATGCAAGGGGTTTGGGGCGAGTGAGGGGCGTGATAATTCGCGTCTTGCGAAATGTCTCTTGAACAACAGGAACTGCGTAGCACTTGCTCGCAGGTTGTGAAGTTGAGCCTAGCGGCCTTCGCTGCCGGCAATCTAGGGAAACCCGCTTCACTATTCTCACGACAAGCCTCTTCGACAGTATGATCGGGCAGGTGTGGTGGGCCGGGACAATAAAAACAGCGGAACCACGCTTCAGTGCTGAGGCCCCGCTCCTCCCTGAATGGATTGTGCGACAGTTGTCTAACTGACCAAGCATTATTGTATGATTAAATGAGCTGCTGTCAAGGGTCGGTCATGGGCGGAAAAAATGAGTTCCTTCCGACTGAGTTTTGGGTAATCGCGTCTTAAAGCAGCGTGGCTTGCGGGTGAACACCTTGAAAAAACAGCCTTCTTCGTGCATACTATGCCCAATCGTGATGGTTTCGTTCGTGTTGCCGCTCGAACGAATTTCCTGCCCCGTTTGGAAGCGATAATGAGGTCGATACGAGAGAATTCCGGAACGAACATGAACTGTCGTATTGGTTGTAGCGCGTGTTGCGTCGCACCCTCGATTTCATCCCCCATCCCCGGCATGCCTGATGGTAAACCGGCGGGGGTGCGTTGTATACAGCTCACCGACGATAACCGCTGCCGGATCTTCGGCCAACCCGATCGGCCCACTGTCTGCAACAACCTGCGTCCCTCGCTTGAAATGTGCGGCACGACCGATGATCAGGCCTTCACCTACCTCGCTTGGCTGGAACAGATCACACGACCCGCCTTGGAAAATCACTCTCATGACGAAATTCATACCAAAACATCTTGACACGCGATTGTAACTCGTGGTAAGATGCTGAGGTCGTAAATTTTAAGAGAGGTAAAGCGCACACCAATGGTTAAGAACATCACCAACACCATGCTCTTCCGCGTCCGCGCCAGCAATGGTAGCGATGGTGTTTTGCCTTATCGGAGTGCGCCTATTACCGGGTAGACAGAATCCAACGTACTGTCGAGGCCGTGGGCGTCACTTCCCACGGCCTTTTTGTTTGCCTGCGACGAGATGTCGCCTTCCAAAGGGCCGTGGAGACCTTAGTCCCCCGGCTTTTTTGTTTTTGATGAACTTGAGGAGGTTCACGGATGGATGCCATAGCTTTGAGTGTGCAGTCTGCTTACAAAACCTTTGGAGGCTCACCCGCCCGATCGTTTTTGTCACGCCCCAACGGCCACTTTACTCCGACCATCGCCGTCAACCGCGTCTCATTCGACGTGCGGCGCGGCGAGATCTTCGGTGTACTAGGCCCCAACGGCAGTGGCAAATCGACGTTGATTCGCCTGCTAGCGACGCTGTTGGTGCCAGATGGCGGCGTGATCAGCGTTTTTGGCCATGATGTGCAGAAAGAACCGATGGCCGTGCAGCGCCTGATCAACCGCGTTTCGGTGGAGGCCAGCTTCTTCAAGAAGCTCTCGCCCATGGAAAACCTGTTGTACGGAGCGCGCCTTTATGGTTTGACCGGCCACGAGGCCCGCGTTAAGGCGGAGGAGATCCTCCAGCGGCTGGGGCTACAGCCCAGATCGTTCGAGCGGCCCATGGAAGAGATGTCACGCGGCATGCAGCAGAAAGTGGCGATTGCCCGCGCGCTGCTCTCCAACCCGATCGTGCTGCTGCTCGACGAGCCAACCACCGGCCTCGACCCGCGTTCCAAGCGCGAAGTGCAGGCCTTTGTGCGCGAACTGCGTGATACGCACGACACGACCATCGTGTTAACGACACACGACATGCTGGAAGCCGACGAATTATGCGATCGCATCGCGATCATTCACAATGGCAACGTCGTGGCGCTGGATACGCCGGCGAATCTGAAGAAACAAGTATCCAACAACGGGCATGTGCCCACACTGGAAGAAGTGTTCTTGAAAATGACGGGCGAGCAGCTCGTGAAGGAAGATCAGGCGGACTGATATGCTTACAGAGCAACTTTTTGAAGGTCAAACCCTTCGTTTTGCACCACCCGATGCCGAGCGTGACGCGGACATCGTATCGAAATGGACTCACGATCTGGAGTACCTGCGTTTGCTCAGCGCCGACATTGCCAAGCCGTTGTCTCCCTTTCAGGTTAAGAAACAGTACGAAGAATGGGAGAAGGACATCGAGAAGCACACGGCGTTCAACTTCGCCGTTCGTCTCAAGGCAGACGATCGGCTGCTTGGGTTTACACGCCTGTCTCGTGTCGAATGGACACACGCCACCGCCTCTTTGCAGATCGGAGTAGGAGATCGAAACGATCGTGGCAAGGGCTACGGCACGGAAACGTTGCGCATGCTGCTGCGTTATGCCTTCGACGAACTGAACCTCTATCGGCTCTCGGCCGCGACCGTGGAATACAACACCGGCGCCATCCGTTTTCTGGAACGAGCTGGCTTTGTCGTCGAAGTTCGCCGGCGGCAGGCGATCCAACGTGACGGCCGGCGTTGGGACGCTGTACTGCTCGGCCTGCTGCGTGATGAGTGGAGGGAGCGTATCAGTGACAAGTGACGAGCAAAGTGCAAGTAATCAGCAAGAACTCATCACTCATTAGATTCAGTACATGGATATTCTCATGGGGCGCTTAACTCGTTTGACGGCAGTAAATTCTGAGACCAACGCTGAGTTCATCGCCGGCTGGTCGCGCGATTCGCAGTTCTGGCGGCTGGCACACACTGAACCGGCGTGGCCCGTGCGGCCAGCGTATGTGAAGCAGAAACTGGAAGAGCGATCGCTCGATTTGCACGGCTTCGCGATCCACACGCTGGCCGACGATCGACTGATTGGCTTAACCGGCCTGTATACGATCATCTGGCCGCAGCGCGAAGCGTTCATGGGGATTCAGATCGGCGAGCGCGAATACTGGGGCAGGGGTTATGGCACAGATGCGCTGCGCGTGTTGCTGCGCTATGCCTTTGACGAACTGAACCTGTATCGCATTTCGCTCAGTGTGTTGGAAGGCAATGAGCGGGCCTTGCGCTCTTACGAGAAGTGCGGCTTTCGCTATGAGGGCCGTGAGCGACAGGCCTGGACCTATGATGGCCGACGCTGGGGCGAAATCTATATGGGCTTGTTGCGCGAAGAGTGGGCGGCCAACAACCATGTTCAGTGAACAATTGATGCGGGCCGTGCAAACTGCCCAGAAAGCAAAGAGCGAATGGACAGCAACTTATTCTGCGGTCAACTGGTGCGCTTGTCCGCCATCAACCCCGCGACGGACGCCGAGGCGTTTGCCCGCTGGGAGGTGGATTCCGAATACATGCGTCAGCTGGATAGCGGGCCGCATCTGCCCCATCCGATCAAGAAAATCAAAGAGGGCATTGAAAAAGAACAACAGGAAGATCCCAACACGGTTGCGTTTTCCGTGCGCACGCTGGCTGATGATAAACTGATTGGCTTTGTAGCGTTCGATGGCATTAACTGGCAGCATGGCGATACCTTTGTGGCCATTGGGATTGGCGATCCGGCTTATCGCGGCAATGGCTATGGCACGGATGCCATGTGCGTTATGCTGCGCTACGGCTTTATGGAGTTAAACCTGCAGCGTATTCAATTGGATGCGTTTTCCTACAACGAGCGCGCCATCAAATCCTACCTGAAAGCCGGGTTCGTCCTGGAAGGACAGCAGCGCGGCACCTTGTTGCGCAATGGGCGCCGCTGGGATTTTGTTTATATGGGCGTGCTGCGTGAAGAATGGCTGGCAATGCACAATGAACCATGAACCATTAACACCGCCCAATGATCAAGGCGCAGTGAATGGCGATCTGCTTGCCGGACGACTAGTGCGTCTAACCGCGTTCAATCCCGAAGCGGACGCAGTGCTCATCGCAGGCTGGTCGCGCGATACAGAATATCACCGTTTAGGAGATGATGGCTGGGCTTACCCCCAGTCTGTCAAGCAAGTACGCGAACGGTTGGAGCGCCATAGCGACCGCAGTTTCGGCTTTGCCATCCGCACGCTGAGTGACGATCGGTTGATCGGCGACATCGGCGTGTGGATCGAAAGCTGGGTGCACAGGGAGGGTTGGGTTGGTATCGGCATCGGCGAACGTGGCTATTGGGGCAACGGTTACGGCACCGACGCGATGCGCCTCGTGTTGCGGTTCGCTTTTGCCGAACTGAACCTGCAGCGCGTGTCGCTGGGCGTGTACGCTTACAATCCGCGTGCCCAGCGCTCTTACGAGAAAGCCGGCTTCCGGCATGAAGGCGTCGTGCGCGGTGATTGTCACCGCGACGGGCGTCACTGGGATTCCGTGTTTATGGGGATTTTACGGGATGAATGGTTGGCAATGATCGATGATCAGTGATGTTCTGAGCCGGCCTGATCGATCTGTTCACTTATCATGTGTCACTCATTACTTGTTATGGAGGAAAGCATGTCTTCAATCACTTATGAATTTAAAGCATCCTATGCCTTTATCGAGCGCAACTTCAATATCGTTAAACGTTACTGGGCGTGGGAGTTGGTCTGGCTAATCTACGGCATCGTCAATTCTTTGTCGGTGAGTTTTATCGGCGTGGGGATGGGCGCCTTGGGCGCGACGTCCAGCCAGAGCCAGACCATGGTGATCTACCTCGCCATCGGCACTATCGTGTGGCGTTATCTGTCGGTGATTTTCTACTGGGTCACCGATGTGATCGGTATGGAACGCTGGGAAGGCACGATCGAGTATACGCTGATGGCGCCCGTGCAGCGCATCACCCATATGCTGGGCCAGACTTCATTTGCCGTGGTGTACAGCATGTTCCATACTGTCGTCATTCTGGGCGCGACGTTGTTGTTCTTCAATATCACGCTGACCCAGGCAAATCTCGTCACGCCCTTCGTGGTGTTGCTGGCCGGCAGTTTCTCGTTTATCGGTTTTAGCATTGTGGGGGCCGTGCTGCCGCTGTTGTTCCCGGAACGGGGCACCCAGATGACACACGTCATCATCGCGCTGCTGCTATTGGTCTCCGGGGTGTACTATCCCATCAGCGTGTTGCCTCCGTGGATGCAGGCACTGTCGTTGATCTCACCGGCGACCTACGTGTTGGAGGGTGTGCGCGCGGGTTTGTTGGACGGCGCCACACTGCAGAGGGTGTGGCCGCAGCTCTGGCCGTTGCTTATCATCGGGGCCATCACGTTGCCGCTGGGGTTGAAGATCTTCAGCTGGGCCGAGCGCTATGCCAAGCGGACCGGGAAGTTGCATCGGAACGGGTGACGCGCTGTCAGGGTGATCTGACGGTTTTACGGATGGGCACATGCAGGATGGAGTTGAAATGATCACTGGAAAAATTCTTAAACTCAACGGCTGGCCGGAAGGGCGAGTGATTGGTTTTGCCAAGCAGACGGCCGAACAACTGGCAAGCAGTGGCTTGGAGCGCGACGCGATCCTGGCACAACTCGATCGCGTGCGCGCCCAACCTGGAGATTTCCTGTCGGATCCAACGCTGAGCGAGCTGGCGCGTGAATGCTTGCGCTTGACCACGCCTGAACCAGCCCTCACCGAAG
>JAUQXC010000338.1 GCA_030834825.1 Thermoflexales bacterium | reverse complement strand
CGATCTGACAGTGGCTGGCCGCCCAGCCTTCCTCAAATCCGAACATACACAGGGTGAGCGGACAAGATAGTTCTTTGAAAAACCGCAAGATACATCGTCCCTTTGAACGCTGATTTAACCTGCAATTTCGGCACGAAATTGTCAGGTTGAAATCAACGTTAGGTTTCTCAATATGGTCAACTCACTAACACTCTTAGGAACCATGGATATATGACGTCAGCTACATATTCAAGGTTGTTTAATGTACAGTGTTGGTCAGCACCGTTCTCCATCTTGAACACGATATGCTTTTTTTCGCAGGTAAGAGCTTCAAAGAACGATTCAGCGGCCCGACTGGCATTCTGTCCTTCTCCCTCAGATTGCAACGACAAGAATGGCACCCTGATATCCCGTGCTAATGGCATGATGTCCCAGCTATTCTGAATCTTCTTGTAAAACTCACCCATACTCGTGACATGGTTGGTCCAGTACATTAGCGAAAAGACGAAGCGCGCGTCTTCGCGCTTCTTGGCTACCGGTTCGGTCAGCTTGTTCCAGCCAGATTCAGAAAGGGCATCCAAACGAGATGCGACGATACCACTGAAAATGCCAGGCACCTGTTCTACTGCTTCATCAATCCAGTGTTTATAGTAGTTGGGCAAAATGGCGTTCACTGCAACCGCCTTGATACGCTTTTCGAAAGCCGCCGCCCGTGGAACCAGAAAGCCTCCCAAGCTTACGCCATAAACACCGAGGCGGTCCATGTCCACATCTTTCCGTGTCTGGCAGTAATCTATTACTGGACCAAGCACGTTCTCCCAATCATGTCGAAAACACAGATTGGCATCCTGGTGTAGAGCACCGCGTTGCCCCGGTCCGTGAAACACCAAAAGATTGAACCCGTAGTTGAGAGCTAGTGGGCCTCCACCAATGAAAAACATCTCCTCGCCAGCGCCATCGCCGCCGCCGTTAAGAATGATCGTAGCACGCGGCGTTTCATCTTGGCCTGAGGCTTTGAAGAAATATCCGGGTAAGCTGGTGTTCTCGTAAGGAATGGCAGCCTTTTCACTGTGATAAGGAGCATATTTAAGTCCGAGATCAAGGCAACGAATTGAATCGCGGTAAAGCCCGGCTTGTTCTTGGCTTCCTTGCGGCATGACAGCGAACTCGGCAGCTCGATAGTAGTTCCACGCCCGAAGATAGGCCCGACCGGCGGCAACCAAACTGCTTGCTTTTTCAAGACCAACAGCCAACTCTTCGGTGAGTATGGCAGTTGCTTCCCAACCCGACACCCAAGACTTAAAGGTCTCGCCATGTTTCTTGATGATTTCAGCCGCATAAAAACACTCTCCGACACTCGCAGCAGAGAAAGGGATATACCCCATTGTTCTGGAGATGCCAGCATCGAAAATCTCAGACTTGAATATGTTGAGACGCAATTGCATTTGTTTCATTCCATGTCTCCTTTATCTCAGATTCCACAATTTCCAATTTATGAACAAAAATACTCGCCTCATCAAAAAAATACTGCTCGGACTATTTCATTTTCATGTGCGAAGCGTCAGCCTAACAAGATAATCTACCACTGCCTTCATTGGCACTTCATAGTCGGGCCACATGAACTTTTCCGGGTAGCGTTGCAGCACGCTCCACTGCCCTGACCCCTCGAACGTGAGGCAATTCCAGTCCCGGGCGACTGCGGCAAACCCCAGCCAATGCACCAATTCCTCATTGGTGGAGTCGCCGCCGTTCATGGCGATCAACGTGGGTCGTTTGGCTCCACCGCTCGACAGGAAATATCCCGGCAGATGGGCATCGCCGAAGGGAATATCCACGACCTCGATTTGAGGCGAAAGAGCTGTGCCGCCTGATGAAAGCTGACATGGCTCAACGTCAGATATTTATCGAGACGATCGTCCGTGTGGGGCAAAGAGAACATGGCGGCCCGGTAATAGTTGCTCGCCCGCAGATATGCCTGCCGCGCCTGCTCCGCAACTTGCCAAACATTGTTGGCCATGAGGGCCTATTCATGCACCCAACTTTCGATGTCGTTGCCCTTAATCCGCTCAGCGGCCAGCAGACACTCGTTGACTTCTGCGCCTCCGGTTCCGGCCACCCTCAGCGTTCTTACGAAATTGAAAGCGAACGTTCCGATTTCCATCGTCTTCTTGCTGAAAACGAGTTTCATGCTAAACCTCCTTGGCGAGAATGGTTTATAGAAGTTTCTTCTGAAACCACGGATACACCACGTCCGCGGCAAATTGCAGATTATTCAGGGCACAATGTTGATCGGCGCCATTTTCACCCTTGAAGGTAATGTGGAGCTTATCGCCGGGCAAGCGCTCGAAAAATTCCTGTGCAGCCCGTCGGGCCAGTTCTCCTTCACCCTCAGATTGCAGGGAGAGGAAAGGGATGGAAATTTTCTCGGCAAGAGGCAGATTGTCTAACCCTTTAGTCTTCACCAGGAATTCCCCAAAGGTTTTGGTGCCGTTGGTCCAATTCATGAGTGACGCGATCCATTCAAGGCCGAAGTCTTTTTTCGTCAGAGGTTCGGCCAATCGGTTAAAATCCGTTTCGGTTAGATCAGCCAGCTTCTTGGCGGCAAATTTTCTGAAAATGCCCGGCACGTATTCCATGATGGAATCAGTCCAGAAGTGATAATAGTTGGGCAAAATGCCGTTTACGGCGATGGCTTTTACGCGCGGTTCGAACGCGGCAGCCCGTGGAGCCAAATAACCACCCAGACTCACGCCATAAAGCCCGACGCGGTCGGCCTTCACGTCCGCACGCGTTTCGCAATAATCGAGCACAGGGCCGATCACCTTCTCCCAATCGTAGCGGAAGATCAATTGAGGATCCTGGTTTAAGGCGCCGCGATGTCCCGGTCCGTGAAAGGTCAGTACATTAAAGCCATAGTCCAAAGCTTGAGTGACGCCGCACAAGGGAAATAGCTCTTCACCGGCACCATCTCCACCGCCGTTTAACACAATCGTCGGCCGGGCGGCTTCCGCTTCAGCCCGGCGTTTGAAAAAATGTCCCGGCAAAGTGGTCCCTTCATAAGGAATGGCGATCTTTTCGCCGATAAACGGAGCATGTTTCAGGGCCTTGTCAAAGCATCGGATCGAATCGCGATACAAGCTAGCATGTTCCTCGCTGCCTTGGGGCACCACGAAAGTTTCCGCAGCACGATAATAGTTCCAGGCGCGCAAGTACGTGTTGTAGGCGGCGATTGGATTCTCTTCGCCTTCAAAATTCCTGGCCAGGGCTTCGGTGCGCACTGCCATGGCCTTCCAGCAAGTCACCCACGACTTGAGGCTTTCCCCCGCCTTCTTGATCTCACGAGCAACGTAATAGCACTCTCCAAGGGAAGCGGCCGAGCACGGGGTATAGCCCATTGCTCGAATGAACAAAGTATCAAACATTTCGTTCTCAAATACGTTGGGTCGTAAAATGACCGACTTCATGGTAACCCTCCTCAGCTAGAATTGCGTGTTGTCCGTGATGACTGACAATCACAGAGTACACGCAGAGAGGTAGGGTTGTGATCAGCCCTGGGTCGGGATGAGGGTACGGTTTTGGTGGGGATTACAGCAGGTCCAGCTCGCGGGCGCGATTGACCGCCTCCAGGCGATTACGCACCTGCAGCTTGCCATAGAGGTTGGTGATGTGCCATTTGACGGTGCTTAAACTGAGGAACAGCTCTTGAGCGATCTCTTGGTTCGATCGATTCGCTGCGATCAGGCGGAGGATCTCCAACTCCCGATCGTTCAGTGGTTCAATCAAGGGTGCCATCACGGCCGGCTGGGGCGTGGTCGCTTCAAAGGCCGTGAGCAGTCGGCCTACATAGTCCAACGACACACGCGGCTTCGCAGACAGATGACCATGCCGTCGAGCCTCCACGAACTTCGTCAACATGGTCTGCATGAGTGCACCTTCATCAATGAAACGGCGTACATAGCCGCCCGGCTCAGCATAGGCCAGCGCGCGTTGCAATGTTTCAAGCGCGGCGGAGCGACGACCGTTCAGCCAGGCGATCAACGCCTGCAAGATCAGAATACCGATCAGGGCATCTACCCAGTCAGCAGCCTCGGCGCTGGATTGCAGCCGTGCCAGGCGGTTCGCGGCTTCGATCGGATGCCCTGCGGCCAGGCGCACCCGCGCCAACAAGATCGCCTCGGCCATCTCTGTGGGGGTCAAGGACTCATCGTGCTTGGCGTCCAGCTGGGGTACGGCCAGCGCTGCCCATTCGAGCGCGGCCGCCAGCTTACCTTGTTGCAACCAGAGGCGTGCTGCCTGGACCATGACATATGCAATCTCCAACGGCACGTTGCGCTGTCGAATCAGTTCGATGGCGCGTTGCGTGTGACGCTCGGCTTGTTCACTTTGACGTTGCACTTGATGCACGCGGGCTAACGCCATCAAGGCATAAGCTTCGACCTCCGTATTATGAGCCTGACGGCTGAGCTCCAGACCCTGGAGTAGATTGTCTTCTGCGGCAGTCAGATCGTTCTGCTCATAGAGCCACTGACCAACCTCCACGAATTGCGCTCCGGCCAGAGCCACCCCATGTGCGGGCAAGTGCCCCACGTTCACCAGCTGCAAAGCGCGTTGTGTCGCGCGGATCGCCTCAGCCAGTTGCCCGAGCTGGGCTTGCACTTCGGCCCAGACGCTGGTCACGAGCAAAGTCACCACCGGCAAATAGTTCGATGGCGCGACATGACCGGTTTGCGCCTGTTCGACCAGCGTGAGCGCTTGTTGAGCGAAATCGGCGGCGCGCTGTATCTCACCATAATAAGGCGCCAGACCTGTCCGGACAGCCGCCGCTAACGCCCGCTCTTCCACGGTCAGGACCTGCTCGTTGACGCGATCCAGTTGAATGAGAGCCGCTTGTGCTTCACCGATGCTCATCAACGTGAGCGCTAACAGTATCTGCAAGCGTGGCCGTTGTTCCAGTGTGGTAGCCGGCAGTGCCTGTAACCAATCCAGTAAGCCGTAGGTCTCGCCACGCAATATTCGATCGAGTGCCGCCTCCTCGATCAGGTGCGCCGCGTGCTCGAAATCGCCGGCGGCCAGCACATGATCGATCGCCTCGGCATTGAGGTGCTGTTGTTCGTACCAAGCGGCGGCACGCCCATGCAAGCGAGGAATATCAACCGCCGGCAGCTGGGTCAGGCGTGCTCGCAACATCTCACCAAACAGCGGGTGATAACGATACCACGCTCGCTCGTTGTCCAGCGGCAGCATGAACAGGTTGTGGCGCTGCAATTGCTCCAGGATGGCTTGACTATCTTGTCGCCCAGTCAGGGCGTCGCACAGCGCAGCGCACATTTGATCGAGCAAGGAGGTCTGCATTAAGAAAGTCTGAACGGCTTCTGCTTGATGATTCAGAATCTCTTCGATAAAGTAATCGGCGATGTAAGCGTGGGTGCCGCTGAGCGATCGGATGAACGCCGCTCGATCGGTTCGCTCGCTCAGCGAGAGCGCCGCCAATTGCAGTCCCGCGATCCAGCCTTCCGTGTGCTGTTCCAGAGTTGCAATATCGTCTGCCGTTAACTGCAAGTTCATCAGCTGGTTAAGGAATTCAGCCGACTCCAGCGGTGTGAAGCGTAGATCGGCTTGACCCAATTCCGTAAGTTGATTGCGGGTACGCCAGCGGGCCAGGGGTAACGGTGGATCAGTGCGCGTGGCCAGGATCAGGCGCAAATTCGCTGGCAGATGTTCGAGCAGGAAATTGAACGAGGTGTGAATGGCGCGCTGCTCGATGACGTGATAATCATCCAGGATCAGCAGCTGCGCTTGCGACACAGTTGCCAGATCGTTGATGAGTAGTGTAACTACCGTTGTGATATTCGGCGTCGGCGAAGATTGCTGTGCAACGAGTGCGCTGGCGCCCACGTTGGGCGCGCCACTTTGCAATGCGGTGATCACATATGACCAGAAGCGCACGGGATCGTTATCGTCATCATCAAGCGACAACCAACTGATAGAGGGTGCGACTCGATCCGGAATGTTTACCAATTGACGCAACCAATCGAGCAGTAAGGTGGTCTTGCCGAAGCCCGGCGGCGCAGACAGAATGGTGAGTGGCCGCATTTCATTCAAGTGCGCCATCAAATGTGGACGTGGCACGACACCGCTTGTTAGAGGCGGCGGCATGAGTTTGGTGCTGAGCAGGGGCGACGTTACTGGCATGAGTCGTAATCCGCGCAATCGAGTCCAGCCGGATTATAGCAGAGGCGCTCTTCATCTATATACCCGTTACAACAAAAACTCCCCCAGCACTGGGAGAGTATCTTGATCCAGATCGGGTGGATAGGTTGCTTCAGAAGCGATTCTCGGGCGCGCGTGAAACCGATAGACCCACTGGCTCGAAGTACTTCATCCAAAATGTAGCCGCTTCGGGATTGAATGATTCGAAGTTGACGGCGCAGCACGTGAAGCCGCGCTGGGCATAGTCGCGCAGTGCCGCATCCAGCAAAGCGACAGCCGCTTTCCGTCCGCGATAAGCAGGCTGCACGTAAGCGCTCGTAATCCCGATCGTGTGATCGGACTCCACCATCACTACGCCGTCGAACTCATAGCCTTCGTAGCGGATGAACCCGATCGGGGTCTCACTGTCCAGCGCCAGCCACACGCTGTTCTTGGGTGCGCCAGAAATTCGGCAAATTCTTCAGCTCATTCAACGGCTGAATTATATCCAGAATCTTGACAGGTGGATCGGTTTTGCAAACGGAAATACCCGCCGATGCCGATAGTGCCGTCAGGCACATGCTTGATCCCAACCGGTGCAGCGCACCCTCACGCCATATGACCTTCAGCATATTGCGGGGCGCGCCGATCGTGATATAACTACAACATCGACGCGCACGGCGACGGCCCAGCCAGCCGCCGCATGAGTTACGCCAGGGGAGGTGTCTGATGTCCACCACTCGTGCTGCCCGCGCTCTGCTCGTCCTGTCGTTGATCCTCAGTGTGTTTGCCTCGTGGGTGATTGTTCCTTGGCCCATGCCGCCGCTTCAACCCGTGGTTGCCGATGTTGACGTTGAACCAATACGTGACGCTCGCTCGCTGCCGAATGATGTCGGCGCCGATCAAGAGCTCGTCGCGCGGCGCACAGCCACTAGCGCCACCTTTCGAGTGGACGCCGACACCTTCACGACGATCCTCTCGGCTGAGGCGCTGCACTACCGCGACGAACACGGCGCGTGGCAGCCGATCGATCCGGCATTCCGATCGCATGGCGACAACTTCATCGTCGAGCACAATTCGATCGTCAGCCGCGCCGGACTGCGCCGCGCGTGGCTCGCGGCGGCCGTCGATCAAACGGCGGTAGTCTGGGAAGCCATCGAGTTGGGGTTGAGTGATGACGCCGGTGACTTCGTCTCGCTGGCTGAAGCGTTGCCCATTAGTAACACGCCCGCTCAGAAACGTGACAACGATCGCGTGCTGCACTATGCTAACGGCTGGAGCGTTTCAGCGCTGAGCGAAGAGATCAGCAGCGTGCCGGACAGCGTGGAACATTCGTTGGTTCTTGAAGCGCCGCTGTCCATCGCTGCCGCACAACCTTATCTGGAACTGCGCGCGAAACTCGAACTGCTGCCGGGTGCCAGCCTGTGGGCCGACGATCAACCGATCGAGAAACAGACGCACGTGCGTGCCGCGCAAACGCTGCAAATACGCGCTGCCACAGGTGAGATCGCCATCATCTTCGATCGCGTGCGCGCCTTCGAGCAACAATCTCCCGATCGAGAAGTGGTAGGCGACTATGCGGTTTATGCAACGGTTGATCCGGACACGTACATTATTGGCGTGCGCACACCGCGCGCGTGGTGGGCCGCTGAAGCGCGCCACTATCCCGCCGTGCTCGATCCGACGATGCGGGTGAATCGCAGCACAGGCTTCGCCGACGGCCTGGCGTGGGTGCGCAGCACCGACGACTTCGCTTACACGTTGGGCGACATCAAGCTGGGATCGCATCTGCCCCAGTACAACACCAAAACTCGCGGCTATGTGCAGTTCAATAGCCTGCCTGCTTTATTGAGCAATGCGCCGGTACAAGTGATCTCGGCGTCTTTGGAGGTTGAACCGATCCTGCCTGCCGCGGCGATGCCGGTTTACAGCAACTCCAATCCCGATTGGGAACACAAGACGATCAAGCGCCACACCGAATTGTATTACGTGGGCGCGTGTCCCGACGAACCGGGCTGCAACAACATCGCCTTGTATGACAATCGGTTGACGAACACCGGAGTGTACACCTGGGGCAATAGCCCGCTCGGCACGCTGATCGGCGGTGCGTCACAACTCCTGATCGCCGGTCCGGCCAAGAAAGACGGCAGCGGCGAGCATACGCTCACCACTTGGGACGTGACCAACGAGATTCGCAATTGGTATTCCACGTGGTATGCCGACACCACGAATCGTCCCGGCCCCACGTTCATGCTCCGTTTCCGCGATCAGGATCAATGCCCGTCGGACGCGCCCTATACCGCCGGCTTCAAGAACGGCCTGCAATACTTCAACAACACGCAAGATGTGCCCAAGTGCATCTGGTTTCATTTGCCGCCGGGCAAGCTGCGCCTGCGTATCACTTACGACGAACTGCCGTTGGGCCTGGGTGATCATCCGCTCAATAAGCCGGGCGTGCCGAGTTATCTCGAAGAAGTCTTCGAGGATACGCAGCATCAATATGATCTCACACCCGGCAGTGGTTTCCCGGCGGACTATTGGCGCGCGATCGCCGTGCGCGGCAATCACGATCTGGTTCCCGCTGTGCCTGCCCGCGTCGGCTTGAATCTGCTGCACGTTAGCGGCAGCGCGACGACGACGCTGGTCAGCGCGCCCACGCAAGGCCCCGATCAAACCGCCTTCATCCTCATCGACGATCACAACGCCGCCAGCGGCGTGGCCACTGCCGATCTCAGGGCGCAGGTCGCGCCGTCGAACGAAAATGATTACGCTTCCGATTTGCAACGCAACTACCGCATCGACTACGAGCAGGCTTCGCCGGTAGCACTGTCGTATGGCGTGTGGTTCACCACCACGAAGAACATGTATTCCGATCTGCTGATCGATCTCACCGAATTCAACCTGAATGCCGGCGACTCGCTGCTGGTGCGCGTCTCTGCACCGTTGACGCTGAGCGCTGCGCTGGTGGAACCGACCGGCAATGCGCCCCTGGCCGACGCAGTGATCGGCAACAACGACACGCGCGTTAATCGTAACTTCCTGCCAGTGGACAACATCACGCGCACCATGGTGATCGGCTACGTGCCGGCCAGTGGCGCCTGGGCGCTCGCCTTGATCAATCAAGGTCCGCCCGTTGTCTGCCAGCCCGGTAACGACTGTGAGCCGGGCGGGGCCGACCTCTACTTCCCCACGATTTCCATGTTGGTCTGCCCGCTCGGTTCGATCCCTACCGCGAAGCATGGCTGCCAGCCGCTGAAGCTGCCGGACAACACCACGCCGCCCTCGCGCCCCATGCCAATCGAAGCCGGCGGCAATCTGACGATCTATAGCGAAGGCGGCTTCGTCGATTTCAGCGCTACAGCCTGGTGCAGCATCAGCGAGACGCAGGGCGCGCCCGTCATCGGGCCGGACTCCTCCGGGCGCTATGCCTTCGTCGCGCAGGGATCGATCTGCCGATCGGGCGGTGTGCTCACCACCACGCCCGATAGCGCGATCGGCCTGACTGTGCCCGTGCTCAACTTCAATCCGGCCGATAAGCGCGGCCAAGTCCCGCCGACGTTTATCTACGGCGACACCGGACTGTGGCCGCTGCCCGCCGGCCTGCCACACGGTGTGATCAGTTTGAGCAGCAACGGCGAACTGCTGCCCGGCGTCAACACACTCCGCAGGATCCTGCCCTTCAATCAATACTGGATCAGCGCCACGACCCACATCTCCGATGCCATCGTCACGGCGGACATGATGCTGCATGGGCGCGACCTGATCAATGGACAGGTCACGGTTGAAGCCGCGCAAGCCCCCATCGCTAAACAGTGGGATGTGCCGTGGACGATGTATCCCAACCCGGCCGGCAACGTGCAGTTGTACAGCTATGTGCCGTATCCAATCACGCAGAACACACCCTTCGCGAATCCATTGAATCTGGCGAGTCTCGAACTGCGCCTGTCGGAAAGCGTCACCCCCGATGGGCTGGTGCGCATTCTCGATTGGCAGCGTCAAGCCGGCGGGCCGGTGTCCTATCAATTCCGCGCGACGGGCGGCCTGCTCACGCAACCCATCGATCTGGGCGGCGCGCTGATGACGCTGCAAGTAGTGATTCAGCCGCCGGGCATGGCGCGCTTGCCGGGCAATGAAACGAGCTGCAAGTCGGGCACTACGCCATCTAGTGGCGCACCGACCAGCTGTCTCGATCTGCGCCGCGTCGATTACGATTGGGCCGATGGCAGCGGCGAAAAGCAAGTGCAACCGTGGCCGCTGCCTGACATGCACCTGGAAAGCGGCGCGGGCACGATTGCGTTCAGCCGCCCCGGCCAGCTCAACCTCTTCAGCGTCGATCATCCCAACGCGCTGAATAATTTCTCGCAGGCCTTCAGTTTCGATACGTGGGAGGCGACCGTTACGGTGGAGCAGGCCAAGTGCGTCGACGGCGGCCCGATCGTCACGGTGATCAAGGGCCAGGGTCACATCGCCTTGTCGGCCATCGGCGATGACGGCAGCGGCCCGCCGCCGTGGATCGACGTGGCGTTCACGTTGTGTCAAACCAAGCTGCGTCAAGCTCAACTCACCTTCAAGACGATACCGTCCGGCATCCCGGTCGGCAACACCGGCTTCGGCGTGTATCTGATCGGCGGCACCGTCACGATCGATCCCAACACCCATGACGCTGAAATCTCGCTGGATGTGGAGTTCCAATCGCTTGACGGCATCACCTTCACGGAAGGCGCGGGCACGGTGACGATCAACACCGCCGGGTTGTTCTCACTGCAAGCCAGCGGCAAGATCGTCGGCGTGGTCAATGCGGACAGCGTGCTGCTGAACGTCGCGTGGAATCCGCTCGATGTCTTGTTCGATGGCACGGTGTCGTATAAGAGTCTGCTCTCTGGCAACGTGTATCTGCACAGCTGGCTCGGTCAGGGCTGGCAGCACAAATACACCTGGCTGCCGGATGATAACGCCTTCCACTTCACCGGTTCCATCGAAGCGACGCTGAAGATTCCCAAAGGCGAAGTGATCAACAAGAAGTTCTTCAAGCTGCCTCCGTTCGGTTTCAGTCTATCAGCGGAAGTGGCCTTCGGTGAATTCTGCGCCAGCACGGCCAACTGCGATCCCAAGTGGGGCATGTCAGCCACCGTCAAACTCTTCGGCTACAAAGTCGGCGTGTATGTCGATAACGGCGGGCCTGATTTGATCCTGGGCAGCAGCAGCCACAAGTTGATCGATCAGTTCGGCGGCGCGCTGCTCAAGCCGATTGGATCTTCCGCGCCCGCTCGGCCCGCCGACTTCCCACCGCCGCCAGTGTTCCCCGGCAATTTGCAGACTTATCTGCTGCCGGAATTTGAATCGCCCGCCAACAACTGGCCGGTTGAAAGTCCCGCGACAAGTTGCACGGGCACGGGCACGCCCGTCATCACCTGCACGTTCAATGTCGCCGCCGGGATCGATCGGGCGTTGTGGGTCGCGCGCTGGCAAAATGGCGATCTCAACGCGCTGCTGATCAAACCCGATCACACCGTGATCGATCCCGGCACGGCGCTGTCGCATGGCGTCGTGATCTCAGCCAGCCACGAAGACGGTCAGCACCTGATCACGTTTGTCGCCACACCCACGGCTGGCTCGACGATCATGAGTGGCGACTGGAAGGTGCGGCTGAGCAATATCGGCGTAGGGCTGCTGCCGGGCATCACCAACAACTACGCGCTGCTGTTCGCCGCCGATCCGCCTGCGCCGACGTTGAACTGGATCGCGCCGGTGCTCACGGGCACGACGCCCGCCGGTAACGGGCTGTTCAACTTGCAATGGTCTGTCACGCGCGGCGGCCAGCCGTTGGAGCCGGACGTGAAACTCGATCTGTTCTATGCGCCGCTGGCCAACAAGCCGATCACACCGACGTTGATGAACGGCTTGATCGTTCGCGCCAACTATACGGCGACGTTGAATAGCTATCAATGGGATATGAAGAGTCTGGCGGCGGGCGAATATGCCGTGGGTGCGCGCCTTGACGATCACGCCAAAGGCAACGGGCACATCGTCATGTGGGCGCCGGGCACGATCGTGATCACCGACACCACGCCGCCGCCCGTGCCGACGATCGTCAACACCATCCCGGTGGTGTACGGGCTGATCGTGATCTGGCAGCGCGACACGACCACGCCCGATCTGGCCGGTTATCAGATTGAATATCGCATTCCGGCGTTGAACGCCAACGGCTACCTCACGACGACGCGCCGTCTACCGCCAAGTCTTGAGGACAGCGATCCGTTGTACGAGCGCGCGCGGCTGGGCGGCCTGCTGTACAACCTGACGACGCCGATCTGCGTGCGCGCTTACGACGCGACGGGCAACCTCAGTGGCTGCAATGTGTATGAGGCGGTAATGCCGGAAGGGCCTGCTCCACGGGTTGGGCCGCCGACGGGGGTGGCTGTGTTGGTGCAGGGCAGCGGGATCACGATCACGTGGAACTCACCGGCCGGCAACATCAGCGGCCACTTGTTCAACTATCGACCGTCACGCTGCATCCTGCCCGATGCTAAACGCACCGCCAACGAAGGCCCGGCCCCGATCGTCACCGGGCGATTCAATACGGTTGCGCTCACCGGCTTGACGCTGGGGCAGACTTACGAATTCACGCTTCAACCTTACGACGATCAATTCGATCTCGGTCCGGCGGTCACGCTCAACACGCTGTTGATCGATCCGCTCGATGCGAATGCCGACGGCCTGCCCGATCAATGGGCCGCACTCTACGGCATCACCAATCCGTCTGGCGACGCCGATGGCGACGGCCTGATCAACATGCGCGAATTCAATCACGGCGCGAATCCGCTGCACGCCGACAGCGACGGCGACGGCTTCTACGATGGCGAAGAGGGTAACCGAGGCACAGACATCTGCGGGCCGGGTCGTCCGCCTGCGCCCCTGGCGCCGCGACTTGCGTTAGCGGGTAATGCGACGCTGCAATTCACCGGCGCGACGAACAGGGGACCGGGCGTGCCGCAATCACTGCTGATCTTCAACGACGGCGGCGGCACACTCAACTGGTCGGCAGTCGCTTCAGCGCCGTGGATCGTGCTTGGCGCTAACCGGGGCGAAGACAGTGCCCTGCTCGACATCAACGTCAATCCGCAGGGATTGACGCCGGGCACATACCAGGGCGTCGTGACGATCACCAACCAATCGATGATTACGCTTAAGCCAGAGGCATTGCTGCCTGAACAAGCGACGATCAAGGTCAGCCTGCAAGTACTGCCGCAGCAACAGCACGATTTGTATTTGCCGCTGATTCGACGCTAAGGGCATTCATGAAGGTCTTGCAGAGTCCGTCATTCCCGCCGCGCACATTGCACTCGGTGCACGCCTTGTCCGCGAGTGGCTATGAAGTCCTGTTCTTGATTTGACGAAAGGCCTCTCTGGCTGCTGCAACAGTGGCGTTGATCTCTTCTTCACCATGCGCCAGCGACATGAAGCCTGCTTCAAACTGTGAGGGCGCCAGATACACGCCGCGCTCCAGCATCGCGTGGAAGAACTGTCCGAATCGCTGTGTATCGCAGGTTTTGGCCGTTGCCCAATTAGTCACAGGTTGATCGGTGAAGAACGTGGTGAACATCGTGCCCACCCGATTGAATCGCGTGGCGACCCCGGCCTCTTCGGAGGCAGAACACAGTCCGTCTTCCAGCTGTGCCGATCGCAATTCGAGTTGATGCCAGGCCGAGGGTCTTTGCAACTCCTGCAAGGTCTCAATGCCTGCCGTCATCGCCAGCGGATTGCCCGCTAACGTTCCGGCTTGATACATCGGCCCGGCGGGCGCGACCAGTTGCATGATGTCCCGGCGTCCGCCATACGCCCCCACCGGCAAGCCACCTCCGATGACCTTGCCCAACGTCGTGAGATCAGGCTTGATGTTGTATAACGCCTGCGCGCCACCGGGATGTACGCGGAAGCCCGTCATCACTTCGTCGAAGATCAACACGGCACCATAAGCGGTGCAGAGATTGCGCAGTCCTTGCAAGAACACATACGTCGGCGGCACGACGCCCATGTTGCCCGCCACCGGCTCGATGATCACCGCGGCGATTTCTTCCGGAAACTGTTGGAACAAAGCCTGCACGGCTTCGACATCGTTGTAGGAGGCGACGAGCGTATCGGCCACAGTCGCCGGGGGCACGCCGGGACTGTCGGGCAGGCCCAGCGTCACCACACCCGATCCGGCCTGCACCAACAGCAGATCGGCGTGGCCGTGATAGCAACCTTCGAACTTGATGATCTTGTGGCGCTGGGTGTAAGCGCGCGCCAGCCGCAGCGCCGTCATCGTCGCTTCCGTACCGGAATTAACGAAGCGGATCATTTCGAGGTTGGGTATGAAGTGCCTGATCAACTTTGCCAGCTCAAGCTCTAACGGACTCGGCGCGCCATAGCTGGTGCCACGCGCTGCCGCGGCGCTCAAGGCTTGCACCACGCGTGGATGCGCGTGACCCAGAATCAACGGTCCCCACGACAACACGTAATCGACGAAGCGATTGCCATCGACATCGATCAAGTAGGCGCCCTCGGCGCGATCGATGAAGAGCGGTTGGCCGCCCACGGCGCGAAAGGCGCGCACCGGCGAATCGACGCCGCCCGGCAACAGGGTCTGGGCTTCGGCAAAGAGTTCCTGCGATCGAGTGATGTTCATGCTGAGACTCGCTCCGCTTGAGATTGAAGATACTTCACTGCGGCGTTGGCCGCCGCTTCGCCTGAGGCAATACAATCGGGAAGGCCGATGCCGCGATAGGCATTGCCCGCGACATATAAGCCGGGATGTTCCGCCAACCGCCGGTCGATCGTGGCGATCCGATCGAGATGACCGAGCGTGTATTGCGGCATCGCCTGTGGCCAGCGGAAGATGCGATAGAGCTGTGGCTCGGCGGTGATACCCAGCACGTCGCGCAATTCAGCGCGCACCATTTGTAGCAGCTCGTCGTCGGTTCGATTGAGTACAGCGTCATCACCTGCGCGTCCGATGAAAGCCCGAATCAAGCCGTAGCCCTCCGGCGCGCGATGGGGAAACTTGGTCGAAGTCCACGTGCACGCCAGAATCGATCGACCTTCGGCGCGTGGGATGATGTAGCCGTAGCCATTAAGCGGTTTCGGGATATCGCTGAGCGGGTAGGCCATCGACAGCGTGATCGTCGAAGCATAGGGAATGCCGCGCAGCGCCGCCGCCATGTCGGGATCGAGATCGCCGACGAGTTGCGCGGTGACATAGGCCGGCGTAGCGAGAATCACCGCATCGGCTTCGAGCGTTTCACCGGTTTCGAGATCAACCCTCATCCCCATCCCTTCTCCCTTTCGGCCAGCCGTCCCGCCGCTTTGCGGATACGGGAAGGGAGAAGGGTGCACACCCTCACCCTTGTTAGGAGAGGGCAAGGGCGAGGGTGTCACCTTCTTTACCCTTGTATTCAACCGAACCTCAACATCCTTCAACTGCTCTTGCAGTGCTTCGACAATCTCTGCTAATCCAGTTTCAGGTGTGATGAATGCCGCCCATTTCTTGGGTGCCGGCGACGGCTTGGGGATGCCGTTGCTGCGTTGCGACTTCTTCTTCGCCGCCAGCATGCCCTTGACCAGCGAACCGTATTCCAATTCCGTCTGTCGCAATTGCGGAAACGTCGCGCCCAGGCTGAGCTGCTCACCGTCACCAGCGTAGATGCCGCTCATCAACGGTTCGATCATGCGATCGTACAACTCGCGGCCTAGGCGGCGCTCTACAAACTGCGCCAGCGATTCATCACCGTTCAGCGACTTGGGCGGAATGAAATAGTCCAGCCCCATGCGCAGCTTGCCCCACGGCGAAATCAAACGCGACTTCACCATGGGTCCGAAGCGCGATGGGATCAAGCCTGTCAATCCCTCTGGCAAATCATAGAGCTTGCCCTGGCGCATCACGTATGTCCGACGAATCTTCTCGTTCGTGCCGTGCAGGCGGTTTTCAATTCCTAAATCACGGCACAGGCCGAGGCCGCGTGGCTTGTAGGATAGAAACGTGTCGGGTCCACCCTCGATGACGAAGCCCGCCACACGTTCGGTGACGATCTTGCCGCCCAAGCGGTCGTCGCTTTCGATCAAGGTGATCTGCACTTCCGGCGCACTGTGCTTCAACCGATAAGCGGCGGCTAAACCGGCAATCCCACCGCCGACGATGATCACTCGCTTCATAACCAGCCTGCCTCCTGCGCGGTCTGGCGGACCAATCCCGCTAAGCCGTTCATCACCGCTGACGCGCTGCCCAACATTTCAATTCGTTCGAGGTGCAGCCCCAACTTGCTTGCCTGCTGTTGATACACGATGTCGATGTCGTACAGAATCTCGACGTGCTCGACGACGAAACCGATCGGTGCAATAAGTGCGTGCGGCTGTCCGTCTTTCGCTAAGCGATCGAGCGCCGCGCCGACATCGGGACCCAGCCACGGCTCGTTCGAGATCGCCGCTGACTGATAGGCGAATTCGTGGGGCTGCGGGCCAAGCCGCTCCATCACAGCGGCGACGGTCGCTTGCAACTCGTCGGGATAAGGGTCGTTCCAGCTCAAGATGCGTTCGGGCAGGCTGTGCGCGCTGAAAATGATCGGCACCTCGGCCCGCATGTCTGCGGGGAACTTTTGCAGCGCGTCTTTTACCCGATCGACTAACCCCTCGAGATAACCGGGCAGCAAGTGCCAGCGTTCGATGCGGCCCATCGTGATCGGCGACTGCGCCTCTTCGATCTTCTTGTAATACGCGCCGATGCTCATGCGCGAATAATGCGGCGCCATCACCAGCCCGATCGCGCGCTCAATGCCCTGCGCCCGCAGCTGTGCCAGCGTGTCCTTAATGTAGGGATGCCAGTGCCGCATGCCGACGAAGGTCTTGAACATGTCGGAGCCTAACGCGGCTTGCAACGCATCCGCCTGCGCCTGCGTCTGTTCCAGGATCGGCGAGCGTCCGCCGATGAGCTGGTAACGTTCACGTACTTCGCGCACGATCTCTGGGGCCGTTGGTCGATGGCCGCGCACATCCAGCAGGTACGGTTCCACTTCGTCGAGGTTGTTCGGCCCGCCATAGGCCATGACGAGTACGCCAATCATAGATGAGGTGCCTTTATCCTTTTGATGAGTTCGACCAACGGTGGCTGCGGTTTAGGCCGCGAATTGAAGCGATACCAGCCGATCTCGGCGCGCACGGCCTGTTCCTTGAGCTCCGTCGATCCCCACACGAGCGATGCGCCAAACACGCCCAGCAGTGCAGAGAGCCAAGCGGTTGTGAGGAACAGCGATACCACGATCAACGCAAATCCTAACCCCATCACATACGGCCACCAGAGATAGCCAAAGTGATATTCGCCGCGAATGACCCAGATGAAACCCAGGCCGATGATGAACAATGTGGCAATCCCCAATGCTAAACCAAAGAAGTTCATGCAGCCTGTTCCTTGTAGGTGATCACCTGGCCCGTGGGTTCACGCTTCAATAAGTCGATAGTTGTCGCCTGGCCGTTAGCCAGCAGCGGTGCGTGGCGTGGATTGCTGGGATTCGCCTGGGCGTGACCCTTTTTCACCCGCTTGAACTGGCGGCGAAACTCGAGCGCGTCGAACAGCGCCGTCATGCCCAGAATACCGCACGCGCCGGAAACGTAAAGGCTATCACTCGACAACGCCACAACTTCTAGAGTCACACCGATGATCAACGCGATGAGCATTGGCCCGCGCAGATTGGGTGCGTGATATTCCACCTTGCGCACCGTCACGTGTCCGATCCACACACCGAAAAAGGTAGCGAGTGCGGCGACGAGGCCGATTCCATTGAGCGTCATCGTTTTGAAAACTCGTGCACCATCTCGACCACGGCCTTCACGTTCTCGACGGGTGTTTCTGGCAGGATGCCGTGCCCGAGGTTGAAAATGTGCCCGGGTCGATTGGCGGCCTGCTCGAGGATGCGGCGCACGCGGCGTTCGAGTTCGGCGCGCGGCGCGAACAGCGCGACGGGATCGAGATTGCCCTGCACGGCTCGCTCAAGTCCGATCGTCTCCCAACCGCGATCGAGATCCACGCGCCAATCGAGACCGATGACGTCGCCGCCTGCTTCTTTCAGCAACGGCAGCAACGTGGCTGTGTCTGTACCAAAGTGAATGAGCGGTACACCCGTGCGCTGCACCTGCTCAATAATGAAGCGCGAATGCGGGAGGACGTATTCCCGATAGTCGTCGGGGCTGAGCGCGCCGACCCAGCTGTCGAACAACTGCACCGCGTGCGCACCGGCGTTGACTTGGGCGCTGAGATAATCGGCGATGACGCAGCCCAGTTTGCTCATTAAGATGTGCCAGGTGCGTGTATCGCTATACATCAAACGTTTGGTTTTGATGAAGTTGCGTGACGAGCCCCCTTCGATCAGGTAACTGGCTAGCGTGAACGGCGCGCCCGCAAACCCGATGAGGGGTAACTGGCCGTCAAGTTCGCGCCGCACTAATTTGACCGCGTCCAGGACGTGATGCAGTTCTTCACACGGATCGATCGCGCGTA